>CAIKNA010000255.1 GCA_903828645.1 uncultured Bacteroidales bacterium | reverse complement strand
GGATGTCATGGCTAAATATAAAAGGATCGATGTCCTGGTGAACAATGCAGCGATCAACGATATGCTTGAAGACCCGAAGGCTGCCATTGAACAATCAAAATTTGAAAATTATCCGCTTGAATTATGGCAAAAATCCCTGGATGTTAACCTTACAGGTGTCTTTCTGTGTTCGCAGGTAATAGGAAATCAGATGGTAAACCAAGGGAAGGGCAGTATCATCAATATCGGGTCAACCTATGGTGTTTCTGCACCCAATCAACATTTATATCTTGACCATGAAGGGGTCCAGACATTTTATAAGCCGCCTGCCTATCCGGTAACCAAAGCCGGTGTAATCATGTTGACCAAATATCTCGCTGCCTATTGGGGTGAAAGTGGAATCCGGGTCAATACTCTTTCCCCGGGAGGCGTAATAAATGGTCAAAGTGACGATTTTATTGAAAAATATTCAGCACAAACCCCTTTGGCAAGAATGGCAGAGGCTGATGATTATATGGGCGCTCTTGTTTTTCTGGCAAGCGATGCCTCCTTATATATGACAGGTGCGAACCTGATAGTAGATGGCGGCTGGACCTGCTGGTAAATAAATATAAATGAAAAAATCAAATCAGGAGTTTATTGAAAAGGTCAGCAAAATAAAACTATTGCTGACCGACTGCGATGGGGTATTGACTGATGGAGGCGTCTATTATTCGAACAAAGGGGAAGAATTGAAGCGGTTTTCAATACGCGACGGGATGGGCGTTGAGCGGTTGCGAAAATATGCAGGGGTTGAAACAGGAGTTGTTACAGGCGAGAACTCGGAAATAGTTCATCGTAGGGTTGAAAAACTGGGGATCACAGAATATCATCCTGGCAGCCGGGATAAATATTTAGTGTTAAAAGAGATCATACACACAAGAAAATTGTCAGCTGACCAGGTGGCTTATATCGGGGATGACTCAAACGATCTGGAAATTATGCAACATGTTGGATTATCAGCCTGTCCGACCGACTCTATGTCGATGATCCGAAAAATTGCCAGCATCATCATGGTCAACAAAGGGGGCCATGGAGCCTTCAGGGAATTTGCCGAGATCATTATTTATTGTAAACAAAAAGAAAAATGAACAAAAAAAGAACCGTACAAATTGGCGACCGTCGCGTCGGTGATGGCGAACCCGTCTATATTATTGCTGAAATAGGAATCAATCACAACGGAAACCTGAATATGGCGAAAAAACTCATTGACGGGGCTGTCTTTGCCGGTTGTGACGCAGTTAAATTTCAAAAACGGACACCGGAACTTTGTACCCCGATAGATCAATGGCAAATTGAGCGTGATACGCCATGGGGCAGGATGACCTATATTGATTATCGCAGGAAAATTGAATTCGGATTGAATGAATTCACCGAAATTGATACCTATTGCAAGCATAAAGGCATTCATTGGTTTGCATCTGCCTGGGATGAATGTGCAGTGGAGTTTATTGAACAGTTCAATCCGGTAACCTATAAGGTGGCTTCAGCAACGATAACCGATATTGATCTGCTTCAAAAAATACATACGACCGGGAGACCCGTTATTCTTTCAACCGGGATGTCTTCCATGGAGCAGATTGAGCATGCCATTTCACTGTTTGATATAAACAACCTGCTGCTTGCCCAGTCAACCTCCACCTATCCTTGTAAATTGAATGAGCTGAACCTGAAGGTGATCCATACATTTTTACAGAAATATCAGGGAATTCCCATTGGGTATTCGGGCCATGAAACGGGTTTGGCACCCAGCTATGCTGCGGTGGCGCTGGGAGCATCCTTTATTGAACGACATATCACCCTCGACCGCGCCCTTTGGGGAACCGACCAGTCAGCTTCGGTAGAAATAACCGGAATGTTCCGGCTTGTCAAGGACATCAGGGATATTGAAAAGGCCCTTGGGGACGGTCATAAAATCGTATACGAGAGCGAACGACCGGCACAGGTAAAATTGAGAAAATGCCGGAGCAGACACCCTGCGGAGCAAAGCGGATGACAACCGGCCGGCTGAAGGAGAAAATGGGGGTCTGCTATGAATAATATAATACGTATGTTTTTCCAGGTTAGGGATTAACCAGAAAATACTTTCAGGTCGTTTAGTTTGCGTCTGGGCGCAATCAGTCTCTAACGCAGCGGGCGGAGTAGCCAAACGTCTTGTAGTTTTTGTCCACGAGGCTGCCCCCACTGCTGAAGCCCAGTTCCCAGCCGGTAGTGGCATCGAGCTGCGTACTACTCCAGTAGAGGCCGCTTGTGCCGCGATTGGTCAGTGAACCACCGCTGTAGTTAAGTAACCCGGCTACATGGAGTTTCAAGCCTGAACTCCACTCGCCGTTCCAGTTGGTCCAACCACCGATTGAGTTTACATTGTACCATTCGGTATAAGTCGGAATATGCCAGGTAGTACCTAACTCGATGTTACATGGGTCGTTGGCTGTTATCCAGTCCGAGCTTTCATTGATGCTGGTTGTCCAGGTTGTATTGGGTGTTCTGGTTGTCCCATCATGTTTGTACCCCTGTTTTCGGTTAAACTGCCAGTACCAGCCTGCAGAAGCCTCGGTGGCATCGGAAACTATCGTTGCCTGCTGGCTGGCACCAAGGTTTCGGGTAATCCAGCATTTGGTTGGTTCACCCGGAATATTGGTTACCGTGCCATAGGTCACCGCTTTTGTAACTGGTGCTACTACGCCTGCAACATGGTTTATGGCAATGGAAGAACCACACAGGAATGCTGTTGGAGTTGGGGTAACTGAATTGGAGGCGGAACTGGCCGGACCCATTCCAATGGCATTGGTTGCTTTAACGGTAAAAGTATAGGCTGTGCCATTGGTTAACCCTGAGACAACAATGGTTCCGCTTCCTGCCTGATTCAAAGTTCCGGTAATGCTTCCCGGTGACGAGGTCGCTGTGTAAGAGGTTATGGCTGATCCTCCATTGGATGTAGGCTGGGTAAACGATACGGAGGCCTGCCCGTTTCCGGCAGTGGCCGTTCCAATCACAGGTGCTCCGGGTACGGCAGCTGCTGCAACAGTACCAGAGATGTTTGTCCAGGAAGCACCGTTGAACACCTGCAGTTCCCCGTTTATACCACAATTGGAGCACCAGATTATCAGGCCTGCCGCCGGACTAACGATTGCGTTGCGCTGTACCTGGGTCATACGGGGCGGGAGAAAACCTTTGGTTGTCGAGCTGACATCGAGCATGGCGCTGGGGTCGGGGCTTGAACCGGTGTTGTTGATGCCCACGTTCTGGTTCTGGGCAACCATGCTGCCGGCAAGGAAAAGCATCATAACTGTTAAATAAACAGCCTTAATAGTTTTAGTCTTCATTTTTCTGTGATTTTTAGTGGATGAATGAACATCTGTATGACTTTTTATCCTTCTTTTTTACCCATTTCCATGCGCCAAAGCCGGCCACCATGGCCAGTGAAATGAACAACCCGCCGTCAAGAGGGGCACCGCCCCCGGGGGCTTTGTTGGTATTAGTCCCCTTCTCTGCCGGAGGGGGAGGAGGAGCCTGCGCGGAACTGATCCGGGAAAAAGAGAGGCATCCGAGCATGATCAAAAAGAACAAGAGAAGTTTGCGTAATGTTTTCATAACCGTTCGTTTTGTAATTATTTGATAATAACTTTGCCTGAATATACCTTGTCACCGGTCACCACCTTCACCAGGTAGCAGCCTGCGTTAGCGGTCAGGTTGATACTGGTCAGCGGGGTTTCACCGAGCGTCCTCTGCAGCATTCCCTGCCCGATCATGTTGTACACGATCACCTCGCCTTTCATCTCGAGACCGGATGCATTTGAAATGTAAACTGAACTTCCCGAACTGTAAATCGTGACCGCAGGTCCCTTTTCCTGGTTATTTACGCTGAAAACTCCCCCGAAATGGAGCAGGAAACGGGCGGCATCGTCGGTTTTGTCAGAGAAAAATGTGTATGACTGATGTTCCATAAGGTTTTGCATTTTTCCTGCATGCTTGTCTTCCAGGGTAATCACAGTGAATGATGTAAACGATTCGAGCTGGCTTGCAGTGAGCGTATAGTTGCCATCGGCTCCTGCTTTAAAACTCAATGGAATGGCGACTGCTCCGGGTTCGCCACGGAAATCGATTGAATAATTACCATCCGGTTTCAAAGTATAAAGACTGGGCGCTGTTTCATAAAAGCTGAACATCTTTCCGGCGCCGCCGGCATCAGTGGGATGGCCGAATTCGACCACGATCTCATCGGTATAGGTGTTTGCTGTTCCTGTAACTTTCAGGCGAAGGGTATTGGCAATCACATCCGTTGATTTGAGATATCCCTGGTCAACGTGAACCCTTATCCTGTCTGTCATGCCCAGTGTTCCCGCAGATGCTGCATTTACCATAAATCCCTGCCCGACAGGAATAAATTGTGTAACGTTATTATTTCCGCTTGATCCTGCGCTGTTAAATGAACCATAATTTCCGGCAGCATCATTCCAGATGCTCATATCATAACCTCCACCGCTTGAAACCAAAGAGCTCCTTTCCCAGCCGCCTGAGGCCTTCCAATCGATGGAGGAAGAATACGGGTTACCCACCAGATTGTAAGCTGCATAAATACCTGTACCGCTTTTTGTAAGTCTGGGAGAAATGGTTCCTGCGTTCAGGTTGCCCGTGAAATGCTTTGTAAGCCCTGTTCCTGCATATTCAACGAGGTAACCTTTACCGGCAATGAAATTAGTATTCCCGTTTGCAGCATTCCAGGTTGGAGCAACAGTTGTGTTTTTAAAATTAACCCAGGTTTCTGTTGGTTCATACCAGGTAAAGAAATCATACGATGTTGCAGGGTCAGCTGTAAAAGCAGGGCTGATGGCCTGAGATGCAACCGGCGACGAAATTAAATGCCATGCCGTAGAGGCTCCGGTGATATAGCGGGAAACCATTACCGGTACAGCAGTCGTACCATTAATCAGCGAACCTGTGCCGGTTGCATTGGAATTCAAAACCAGTCCGCTATTTCCCGCATTATTGGTCAGCGTGCCTGTTACAGTAAGAAAATTGAGCGGGAGAATGGAGAGCGAGGCACCATTGGCAATGGTAAGATTAGCCATGGTAGCCGGATAGGCGTCGTTTGGGCTGGTCAGGGTAAAAGTACCGTTATCAATCGCCCAGTAGCTGCCTGTTTCACTAACAATGCGAGCCCCTGATTCTACCGTAATAACCCCTTGGGTAAAAGATGTAAATTGAATTACCACCAGAATTGTGAACAAAAGCAAGTGGGTAAATAGTTTATTCTTTTTCATTTTTTCGGTGTTAAAATTTTGGAAGAATAATTAGGCTAAAATCATGTATAATAAGTGTTTTTTTGTGCAAAACTAATAAACTCCAAAAACCATTTGAATCAAATGCCATGATTTAATATATTTTTAATATTACAATATTATAACTATTCACCCCCTGCAAATCAAGCATTAATTTGGTGTATAGAAAAAATATTATTTGTAATTGCACGGGCTTTGAATGAACAAAGGAATGGGTTTTCAAACCGGGTAAAAAACGATAAACGCCCATTTTCGGATAACTGGCAGCCAGCGTGTACAAGTTGCAATATTTAAATCAAATCAGGAAAAACGAGCTTCATCTGACAAAGAACCTTCTCTTTTATCAAAGGAACAATGAGTAGTCCGGACGCCCAATGGCAATCATGCATATCAACCCGGAATAGCTGACTTCTACCAGGCGGACAGGCCCGGGCAGTTATTAGATCACATCAAACCGCTCCTTTAGCCTGGCAAGATATTGTCTCGAAATTTTCAGTGGTTTTTGATCGAACGGAGGAAAAAGATAACAACTCTGCGTTTTATATTCGACCATGCTGACATACGAAATATTTACGATGGCTGATTGGCTTAATGGAATGAAAAATTCGGGACCAAGGTGTTTGAGGATGGAAGCGGCATTGCAATTCGGGCGCAGTTTGATCACCTGGTTGTTGTTTAGCACGACAGTCCATGTCGAACGCAGGCTGAAAGCTGATTTCTGACATTCTGCATATACAAGATCGGCTTTGGGAATAAACTGCAATCCCCTGTTTGTCGGAAGCGTCACCATTTGGGTCAACGTCAAACCCGAAGCTTCTTTTTGGGGCTCCTGGGGCAAGGATTGTTGTTTCAGGAATCGTTGTATGGCCTCTTTTAATTCAGGTTCCTTTACTGGCTTTAACAGAAAATCGAATGCAGACTCACGCAAGGCCTCGATTGTATATTTGTCATAGGCAGTATGAAAAATCACCTTGTAATTAGGTCGTGATAAATCTTTCCCGAGTTCTTTCAGCAACTCAAATCCGGTCTTTCCGGGCATCTCGATATCGAGAAAGATAAGATCGGGCTCAAATTCTTTGATTAACCTGATGGCTTTCTGACTTGTGGTTGCGGTCCCCCTGATCACAACTTCAGGCATTAATTCCAGGAAGTTTTGCAGGGCAAAAATTGCTGATTTGTCATCATCAATGATCACAACAGAAATAAGGCTGGCAGAATGTTTGTTCATTTGTTTTTCAGGTGATAGATGTGGTTTTCCGGGATAGTTATTTTTGCTATTGTTCCTTGTGGTTCCCTGTCAGTAATTGCAAAGGTTATTAACTCTCTATTTTGGTGGTTCAGCAACCGGATGGTTTGCAACAACACCTTTAGTCCTGTTCCCGTCCCGGTGGTCCTGCCTTTCGAAACCTTGCGACCAATCCCGTTGTCTTCCACCATGATCTCCAGTACTTTGTCAACTTTTTGCACAACAACCCGGAGTCTCTTTTCACCTTCCTGTTGCATCAACCCATGTTTGATGGCATTTTCAACCGGTATCTGGAGTATCATGGAGGGAACCAGGATGTTTATATCAACGTTGCCGGCGATATCGAACTGTGCTGAAAATGGCTCCGGGACCCGGTTGCGCAGAAGTTCAACATACAACTTCACCATCTCCAGTTCCTCAGACAACGCAATGGCTGTGCGTTCAGCGTTCTCCAGGCTCATACGGAGAAGCATGGCAACCTGGCCTACCCGTTGTTTCACTTTCGCAGGATCGCCGGCATCACCTGAAACCAACCCGAGGATGTTGAAAAACAGGTGCGGCGACATCCGGTTGCGAAGATTCTGCATTTTAAGCCGGGTAATTTCGTTAAGATGTTTCTGGTATTCAATATCCTTTTGCCGTACCTTGTTTTTAATATATAAAACACTCACGACAACGATCAATATCAGTACGATTAAAGTAGCACCGATGATTCCAACAAGCCTGCTGGTTAAGGATTTTTGCTGGTCAATTATTTTTGATTGAAGTTCCCTTTGTTTTTCAAGACGGTTGATTTCAACCTGTTTTCTTTCTGCTTTCCACCGGATTTCCGCATTGATCAAAGCCTGGGCACCCTGTTTCAAACTTAAACTGTCGGAAATTTCCATTTTTATCCTGGCATATTTCAAGGCTTGCCCGATATCACCAAGTCCTGAATATATATCCATCAAATAGCCTGCAGACTCACGTTTCCCGGGCAGGTAACCCATGCTGTCAGCTAATTTAAATGCACTTTTCGCATAAAAAAGTGCTGTATCCAGGTCTGATTTCCTGTGAGATGGCGATTCCTGATTTTTAAGCGATTTACGATGATACATTGATGCGAACAGGCTCCTTAAATTGTAAATACCTATTTTGTCAGCCAGTTGTGTTTTAACCTGTTCAGCTTTTTTATAATAGATACCTGCCCGATAGTAATCGTCACGGTTAAAATAGACCTTGCCGATATTCAGGTATATGTTCGCCAGGAAGTCAGGATGTTGGTTCCTTACATAGATTTTCTCCGATTTACTGAAGTAATACAATGCACTGTCGCCTTTGTTTTGTTCGGACAGGATGTTCCCGATATCGCCATAACTCGCTGCGATTCCCATGACATAACCAATCTTGGCATAATCCTGTAACGATTTCCGGTAATATTCAAGTGCCCGTTTCAGGTTTCCCTGCATATATATCAAATGACCGATGGAGGAGTTTGTTATGGCTATCTCCTTTGTATCGCCCAGGTCTGTCTTTATTTTCAATCCCTCGATGAAGTTTTCCATCGCCTTTTCATAGTCACCGATTTGAGAATAGCACTCTCCAAGGTTCTGAAATGCCTTGGAGAGTCCGGTTTTATCGCCCAGTTCCATTGAAAGATTGTGATTCAGCATATTGTATTCGATGGCCTTTTCAATATCTCCCTGGGCCACCCAGATGTTGGCCAGGTTTTGATAACAAAGTACAAGCCCGTCTTTCCCGTCGATTTTCTGATATACGGCTGCTGCTTTTCGGATATTGTCTTCGGCTGCCGCATATTTACCGGCATAAACATTCAGCAACCCGATGTTGAGGTAACTTGCAGCAAGCAAATCGTCATCCTTGCTTATTGCTGCAATACCAAGCGGGATGTGGAACAGGGAATCGGCTTTTTTCGCATTTCCGAACATAAACTCGATGGTTCCCATATTGGTCAGGATTTTCCCTTCGGTTTTGCGGTCTTTGGTAGTGCGGATAATTGTTAAGGCCTCCCGGTTGCATTTTTGTGCTTCATCAAAACGGGAACGATTATAGTACACGCTGCCCATGCTCATCAATGTGGCAGCTTCAAGTTCACGACTTTTTAATTTGCGCGCCGCTATCAAGGCAATGGAATCGAGCGACCATGCCTGATCAATATTGCCTCTTGCAATTTCAACAGAGGCACGGCCAATTAAGACCTTTACCCGGTTCAATCCTTTTTCAGCCTCCCCTGGCAAGAGTTTATTTAAAACCTCAGCCTGGCTGAAATAATACAAGGCTGAGTCGGGATTGGATCCTTTGATTTCATTGGCGATGTCAATATACAATTCCGTTTTGCGTGAGGGGTCCTTTTCCAGGCCGGATTCATGCAATAACTTTTTAACCTTGTACGATGCTGCAGAAACACATACTGTGAATTGTAAACAAAAGCAAAAAGCAAGAAGTATTTTGGAAATGCCGGATAAATTGACGATCCCCTGCCGGTTCAACCTGATCATTTAATATCGGTGTGTTTTGAACACCTCGCTTTTGTACTCTTTGGAAAGATCATAGTCCGGATGTGTTCAGGGTTAGACATAAGGTAGTTGGTTCCAGTCGGTTTCAGTATTTTCTATGAATTGTAATAATTCACCCCCTACAAATGTAGGGAAATAATTTGTGACTGAGAATGCACGAATTCAGAGATGAGCTTAGTTCAAACGACTTTTACTTCAGATCATCCCCGACATTGAAAAGTTGCCTTAAAACCGCTCCCCGTCACTCGGGAGGGTATTCACTGACTTTGCTGATCCGCGAAATCTTTGTAAAAAGATGATCTTCTTTGCCACCGTTTTTATACCATACTTATTCTGCCCTCCGATCCGTTTTACGCTATTTCCGATAAACAATTGGGTGATTAACCGTTCTGGTTTATTGTGCCGGACAATAGAAAGCCGGGAGCTTCTTCCGATTGCTCCCCGTACAGGGATTTACAAGGAACCTACCTGAAAATACAATGAACCTACCTGAAAACACAATGGACCTACCTGAAAATACAAGGAATATACCTGAAAATACAATGAACCTACCTGAAAATACAATGAATCTACCTGAAAATACAATGTATCTACCTGAAAATACAATGAATTTACCTGAAAATATAAGGGAAACATAAGAAAATATAATGATTCTACCCACCTGCTCGCAGCCTAAAGATTTTCCTCCGGGCCGGCTGGGTCACGGAGAATTCCTGTCTTAATATAGCTGAAAAACATGTATGCAAAATCATGCAAAAAATGGAAATTATTAGCAAATATTGGAAACATCTGAACAGCCCCCTTTTTGAGGTATTACCTTTTTGATTTTTTCCGATTAAGCATAAAAAGCAAAAATAAAAGCCATGAAAACAAATAAAATCGCAAAATTGGAAAATGAGATCGAAAAGCTCAACCAGTTGGTTAAGGATCTGCAGAGGCAAAACGAAGAGCTTCTCTCCGGCTATTACGACTGGTGCGACACATACGAAATCGCCAGGATGCTCGGAATATCACGGCGCACAATCGACGACCACCGGAAATCCGGTTTGATCCCATGCAGTAAATTGGGCGGCCGAGTCTATTTTCGGAAAATGGATATACACAACATTCTTATGAAAAACCTGCGTTTTAAAAATGAAGGATCATGAACACACCAACCTCCGTCAGCGGTATGAGTATGTCACAGCTGGCCAGCCTAGTCAGTTTCCTGATCGGTTTCGTTACCATCTGGGTCCACCTCGAAATTAGCATCGCCGAGATCAACGTCGAAATCACAAACCTGAAACAGGATCTTCTGATGCACAAAACCGACAACCGGAAAGACATCGAAACCCTCCGAAACGACAACAATAACAATACAAAGGAAATCTTGCAGAGAGTAGACGAAATTCAAATATACCTGAGAAACAAAAAACCATAATGAAAAAAATGCAACCAATGAAAACAATGCAACCAATGAAACAATGCAAACAATATATAAACAAATTAATGATCTTAACGAAAACCACTTAAAACTTTTTTCACTTAAAACTTAAAACTAATTACCGCATTTGATCAAATATCTCCGATTCTGGCCAGGATCATATTTATTCACTTTTTAAAACCTTAAAACTATGTCAACAACAGATGAATTGTCAAAAGCCTACAACGGGCTTTTAGGCGAACAGGTCCAGGTAAAAAAGGGCCGCAAGGGAAAAAATGTGGTCATCATGGCCAAGTCCCGGGTTAAACGCAAGCTGACTGAAAAACAGATTGAAGCGCGCCAACAGCTCAGCCTGGCTGCCGAGTATGCCCGGACAGCCCTGCAGGATCCTGCATTGAACGAGATGTACCAGAAACGGGCTCAAAATGGGGTTTCGGTCTTCCGGACAGCTGCAAACGATTTCCTGCAGCGTCCCTTCATCCGCGACGTGGATGCGTCGGAATACCATGGTAACCCCGGCGATGTGATCCGTGTTTCCGCCGGCGACAAGATCGGCCTGACCGAAGTCAGGGCGAAGCTGCTCGCCCCCGACGGTACCCTGGTCGAATCAGGCCCGTGTGTACGTGCCCTGCCAACAGCCGGATATCTCTATACTGCCATGGTGCAGGTATCAGATATTTCCGGAATGACAGTTACCGTTACCGTACGCGATACTCCCGGAAATATCGTAAATAAGCTCCTCACCCTTTAAACGGGGATACTGTTTTTGCCATCCAAATCGGAAAGGCCGCGGGGGAGAATTCCCCCGCCTTTCCGGGTGGCAAAATCGTAACAAATACTTCTATCTTTATGCCTAAGATTGAAACATTATGGACAAAAGAACGATAAAGATCTTATTGGTTGATGACGAACCCGATATCCTTGAATCCCTGGGATATAACCTTGAAAAGGAGGGATATCGGGTATTAAAAGCCAAAAACGGCCATATTGCCCTCATCATTGCCTGGGAGAGCAGACCCCAATTGGTAATTCTCGATGTAATGATGCCTGAAATGGATGACATGGAAACCTGTACAGAAATCAGAAAGATTCCGGAACTGGAAAACACCCTGATTGCTTTCTTAACAGCGCGGGGAGAAGATTATTCACAGATTGCCGGGTTTGAAGCCGGGGCTGACGATTACATCAACAAACCGATAAAACCTAAATTATTTATCAGTCGTATCAAGGCATTGTTAAGACGTTACAAAGAGGTTCCTGCAATTAATGACATCATTTCGCTCAAGGAGTTTATCATTGATAAAAGCTGCTATGTTGTGATAAAGAACAGCACGGAGATAAGCCTTGTACGTAAGCAGTTTGAACTTCTTCAATTCCTCGTATCCCGGATAAATAAAGCTGTAACGCGTGACGAAATATTTACCCATGTTTGGGGAGAAGATATTGTGGCTGGTGATCGTAAAATTGATGTCCATATTCGCCGGATTCGTGAAAAACTTGGTATGCACAGCAACAAGGTTATAAAAGGTGTCGGATATAAATTTGACAAAGGTTAACTACCATTGGATTTTAACAGCTTAAAACGCTCATCAACAGTCTGATCCTGTTGCTCCTTCGAAAGGGATGTAATTGTTTCCTCCTGGATATCAAGAATATCCGTGATGATTAAAACATCAAGACTTTAGTTTAATTGGGAATCAACATTAAACCCGATCACCTCGGAATTTACACCTAAGTACTTTTTTAACAATGCTGGGGTCTGAAAGGAATGAATGACCAAGTTAATTCATAGAGCTAATACTAACAAATTAATGCTGAATCTGTGATAATTTAAGGTTAAAGAAGGGAGGTTGTTCTCTGGCAACCATCATAAACTTACTTGTTGAATTTTCCATGATTCTAACTTTCGTTAATTTCTCATTAATTTTTTTTTAAATATTTATAACATTTATATTGATCCCACCGAAATAACAGGTCACTCAACTCCCCGTCCGATGAATTACATAAAGATGATTATCTTCGGTATAAGCCTGGGAGCAATGGGTATAGATATCTAAACATCATGCTGATAAACAAATATTTGTGACCTGATTTATTCCGCTGGAGGTTAAATTTACATTAATTCAAACGCATGCACTTGCAACGTCATATCAGCCGACATACTTTTGTGTCTGGTTCTTTTTTTAAGAGCCGGAAGAGAAATATTTACAATTTTGACAGTATTAACTAACCAAACATTTACCTATGAAGAGATTTTTAGCATTAGCATTTTTTGTCGCGACCTTTCTACCCTGGTCCGGCAGAATGGAGGCACAAACACCCTATACCACCGGGAACCTGGTGGTTCTCAGAGTCGGAGACGGCAGTGCGGCTCTGGGCAGCTCCTCCACCGCCATTTTCCTGGATGAATTTTCCCCATCGGGCACATTAGTCCATGCGCATCCGCTCCCCACATCCGGGGCCAATGTTCTTTCAAATTCAGGAAGTGCAACGTCAGAAGGGCAAATCACATTGTCCCAGGATTCCTATTATCTGCTGCTTGCCGGTTACAATACTGGTCCCGGAACAGCAAGCATTGCAAACACTCCCAGCAGTACCGTCAACCGTAAGCTTCTGAGAGTTGACAACAGTGACGGCTATACCTCACAAACTTCATCTTCCGCTTTTAATGCCAATAATATACGTGGCGGCGTAACCAGCGGGAACGATTTCTGGGCAGCAGGAACATCAAGCACAGCAGGCACCAACGGAATCCAATACTTCGGAACCGGTACACCAGTACAGGTTAGTTCAACGATTACCAATACACGGGTGGTCAACATTTTCAATGGTCAACTTTACTTCAGCACAGGGTCCGCTCCTGTCGGAATCTACGTTGTTGGCAGCGGATTACCTGTTTCATCGGGTCAGGTCAGCACGCTGGTCATCGCTGGTACCGGCACATCCCCTTCTCCTTACGGCTTTTCATTCAACGCAACAACAGACATCTGTTACATCGCTGATGACCGCACCCCGGCCAACGGCGGCGGAATCCAGAAATTCACAAAATCCGGAGGTGTGTGGACGCTCCAGTATACTCTTTCCATTGGGACCGTTGGTGCCCGCGGATTGACCGTCGATTGGTCTGGTTCGAACCCGGTTGTTTATGCTACGACAACGGAATCCACGGGCAACCGAATCATTAAGATTACAGACACTGGATCTGGTTCCAGTTATACAACACTTGCAACTGCAGCCACCAACACAATTTTCCGGGGAATTACTTTCGCCCCGATTCCACTTCCAAGTCCAACAACCACAACCCTTGCCGCATCGCTCGTGGGAAGCACTACCGCTATACTGAATGGCACTGTGAATGCAAACAATGTTTCGACTGCAGTAAGTTTTGATTACGGTTCAACTGATGCTTACGGTATTACGGTACCAGGGTTTCCTTCGCCTGTTGCAGGCTCTTCCACTACTTCCGTTTCAGCATCCATATCCGGCCTTACCCCTGGCAACACCTACCATTTCCGGGTAACTGGTATCAGCGCCGGTGGGACTTCACATGGAAGCGACCTTACCTTCACTGCGACCTGTCCTTTGCCGGCCGATCCAGGTGCTATTGCCGGCCCCCAAAATATCTGCATTGGAAGCACCGGCAACACCTATTCGGTGCCTGCAATCGCCAATGCCACTTCTTATTTATGGTCTGTTCCGTTGGGAGCAGTAATCACAGCCGGTATTGGCACCTCCTCCATTACCGTAACCTATCCTGCAGGCTCCATGTCGGGGAACATTACCGTGGCAGGCAGCAATAGTTGTGGATCAGGAAATGTTTCGTCACCGATTGCTGTGACCGTCAACATGTTGCCTACCCTTACATTCATACTCACTTCGATGATCAATGTTGACCAGACGGTAGCCTTGAACGCAACTCCGGCCGGTGGCACTTTCAGCGGTCCTGGTGTTTCCGGCAACATATTCACTGCTTCCGTAGCCGGGATTGGGGGGCCATATACCATCACATATTCGTACACCGATGGGAACGGGTGCAGCAACTCCGTTTCAAATCAGGTAACCGTTCTGGCTTCATATACCGGGCCAAGTACGGCATCGACCCCATACGTGATTCCGGTTACTCCGGGTGAAACCACCACCTCTGTATTAACTGTTCCCGAAGCAATCGGCGGTTACACCATGTGCGGCATCCCCGACGGTTTAGGCGCTTTTGACAATAACGACGGAACCTTCACCCTGTTGATGAATCATGAGATTCAAAACACATTGGGCGCTGTTCGTGCCCATGGTTCTTATGGCGCCTTTGTATCCAGGTGGATCATTAACAAATCTTCCCTGACCGTTTTGAGTGGCAGTGATCTGATGCAGAACGTGAACTTGTGGAATCCTGTAACATCAACCTATACAACATATAATGCAGCCAACCCCTCAACAAGTGCCCGTTTCGGACGTTTTTGCTCTGCTGACTTACCTCCGGTAGCAGCATTTTATAATAGCGGTACCGGCCTTGGAACACAAGAACGCATCTTCATGAATGGCGAAGAAACAAACGACGAAAGCCGTGCCCTCGCCCATATTGTAACTGGTCCAAACGGCGGTACATCATGGGAACTCCCGGCTTGTGGAAAAGCCGCCTGGGAAAATGCCGTTGCAAGTCCTGCCTCCGGAAATAAAACATTGGTTGCCTTAACAAATGACGGCACCGACGGACAGGTATATTTCTATATCGGAACCAAAACGAATACCGGCACCGAAGTAGAGAAAGCCGGTTTGACCAATGGTCATCCCTGGGGCGTAAAAGTTCCCGGATTCCCTGTTGAACGTGTAAATTCAACGACAATCAACATGCCGCCCGCTCCCGGTTCCCCCTTTGTTCTGGTTGACCTCGGCGATGTTAAGAACATCACCGGAGCTGCTTTCAATACGCTGAGCAATACAAATTTAGTAACCAAATTCTCACGCCCTGAAGACGGTGCATGGGATCCTTCAAACCCAAATAATTTTTACTTCAACACAACCGACCAGTTGGATCAGGTTGCTGATGGAACAGGAACACAGGTAGGACGCAGCCGGGTATGGCGTTTACATTTCACAGATATCCTGAATCCTGAGTTAGGCGGAACCATTGAGGCAGTTCTTGACGGAACCGAAGGCATCAACATGCTTGACAACATGGCCATTGATAATTACGGCCACATCCTGCTTCAGGAAGATGTTGGAAATGCTCCTCACAATGGCAAAATGTGGCAATATACTATCGCCACTGATGCATTGAAACAGATTACCAAACACGATCCTGCCCGATTCGGAGATGTGGGGGTACCTGCCACAGCCCCCTTCAACCAGGACAAGGAGACCTCAGGAATTATTGATGCACAGTCCATTCTTGGTCCAGGAAAATTTCTTTTTGTCAACCAGGCACATTATTCAATCCCTGGACAGGCTGTTGAAGGTGGTCAGTTGCTGACACTCTTCAACCAGGATACCTATAACGCCAGCTTATGTGCTACAACCTCGACCACCACGGTGAATGCATATTCCAGCTACACCTGGAACGGCTATACCTATACGATGCCGGGTACCTATATCTATCATACTACCAACGCAGCGGGATGTGATTCCATAGCCAGGCTGGTCTTGAACTTTGTCAATTTCCCTCTCCAGATACTGCATGGTTCTGATTTCGAAGCTGCTGTTGATGAAGTAACCACGGCCCCTCGGTTTGCTGCGATTGTTGACTCCCTTGAGAACACTTACCCGAATTCTATCACACTTGCATCGGGCGATAATTTCATCCCGGGACCATTCTCTTTCTCAGGTGAGGATCCGCGCATGGTGCAGCCCTATAAGAACGCCTATGCCAGCTACTATAATACTGCTCTTTCCAATCCTCCTTATAATCTTCTCGCCGGTATAGCAAGAGCGGACATCTCCATCATGAACTTCATCGGGGTTGAAGCATCCGTACTCGGAAACCACGACTTTGACTTTGGGACTCCCGAACTCCGCAATATCATTGGCGGGAAAAATACGGGTACCACTGTGAACTGGTTCGGCGCCCAGTTCCCCTATCTGAGTTCAAACCTGAACTTCACTGCCGATCCCAACCTAAGCCCGGTATTTACACCCATCCGCCAGGCCAACACGAATTTCATGTGTACCCCGGCAAATACCGCGGCCCAGATTTCGGCGAAGAAAAAACTGGCTCCCTATTGCGTTATCATGAAGAACGGTGAGAAGATCGGAATCGTGGGCGTCACCACCCCGATGCTCGAAACCATCTCTTCCCCCGGCACCACTACAGTAAAAAATCCGGGTGCCGGAACCAACGATATGACTCTCCTGGCCACGATTGTTCAGCCTTACGTTGACACACTCATAAACATGGAAGGCTGTAACAAGATCATCCTCCTTTCGCATCTGCAGCAACTGCAGTTTGAAAAAGAACTGGCCACCAAGCTGCATGGTGTGGATATCATCATCGCAGGTGGTTCACATACCCTGATGGCTGATGCAACCGATCGTCTGCGTCCCGGTGATGTGGCGATCGAAACCTATCCCTACCTGACTGCCGGACTGGATGGAAAACCCATCGCCATCATCAACACCGATGGAAACTATAAATATGTCGGCCGTTTAGTGGTTGATTTCACCCCATCGGGCGATATCGTTCCCTCCTCGATCGACCCGGTCATTTCAGGCGCCTATGCCACCGACCAACAGGGTCTTCAGGATGTATGGGGAGCAAACACACCCCTGGCTCTTGCCCCCGGAACCCGCGGGTACCGCGTGAAACTGCTTTGTGATTCGATTGGATCCGCCATCCAGGGAAAAGATGGCAATCTTTTCGGGAAAATCAGCGTATTCCTCGAAGGACGGCGTAATTTCGTCCGGACCGAAGAGACCAACCTGGGCAATCTTTCGGCCGAGGCCAACCTCTGGATGGCCAAATTCTATGACCCTTCCACCGTTGTATCCATTAAGAATGGCGGAGGGATCCGTTCCATTATCGGGTATATCAATGCCTATGGCGACACTGTGATCTACCAGCCGCCCATTGCCAACCCGGCTGCCGGGAAACAGGCGGGAGACGTTTCGCAGCTTGATATAGAAAACTCCTTGCGATTCAACAACCTGCTTTCCATTCTCACCGTCGATGCTGCCGGTCTGAGAAGATCGCTGGAGCATGGCGTTGACGCCACCGCTCCGGGAGCTACACCGGGTCAGTTCCCACAAATTGCAGGAGTAAGGTTCAGTTTCAATCCGACACTTCCGATCTACAACCCGACCACCAACACCGGCGGCCGCATTCTTACCGCCGTGATCACCAACGACTCCGGCACCGTGGTGCTGGATACCCTGATCATGAACGGCGCTCTCTACGGGAATCCGGTACGCACCTTCCGCCTTGTTACACTGAACTATATGGCAGGCGGGGGAGATGGATATCCTTTCAACATCATCGGTTCCAACAGGGTTGATATCAATACCCTTCCGGTTCCTCCTGCCGTTCCCGCGGTTGCATCATTCAGCATTCCGGGATCGGAGCAGGATGCATTTGCCGAATATATGAAAAGCCTGCACTCGGCCTCGCCGTTTAACAAGTCCGATACCCCTGCAAACCAGGATTACCGGATAGAGAACGTGACATTGCGCACAGACAGTGTCCTTCCCAGGAGTGTTTCCCTTTCCGTTTCATCACATACCGGAAGCGAGGCAAATCAGTCTGTGATAACTGTTTCAGCAGTTTCCTCATTGCCTGTTTTTGGAAACCAAACAGTTACTCTCAATGTATCAGGAACAAATATTACAGCAGATGACTATTCCTTAAATAATAACACCATCACCATTTTGAATGGTCAGACTACCGGATCAGTAACCTTTACGGTGATTGATGATTTATTGTTTGAAGGAACGGAAACGGCCGTTCTGACTATAAGCAATCCTTCATCCGGACTAATTCTCGGCTCTCCTGTGTCGCAAAACATAACCATCACGGACAACGATGCTACAGTAGACCTTTCAACCTATGTCAGAATCGGCCGTTATGACCTGCCCGAACCCACACGTACCACTCCTCCGGTAAACAGCCTGCTTGCGCAGGAAGCCTCAGCGGTGACCTATAACTGGGATACCCATACTTTGTTTGTCCTTGGCGATGGCGGTACTTCGATTGTCCAGGTGACCGACAAAGGGCAGTTGATCAACTCCATGACTCTTGCCCCTGGAAACAGCCCGCAAGGCACAGACTTTTATGATCCGGAAGGACTTGCATATACCGGAAATAATACGTTTGTAATGTCAGAAGAGCGCGATCGTCAGATCGTACAGTTTGTGTACGCCGCTGGCACCACGCTAACAAGAAGCATGACCCACACTGTAAAGCTGGGAACCTATGTTGATAACATCGGAATCGAAGGCGTAACCAACGATCCCCAGACATCCGGTTACATTTGTGTAAAGGAGAAAGATCCGGAAGGGATTTTCCAGACAGGCATTGATTTTATTGCCGGAACCGCTACGAATGGATCGCCGACCACGGTAAACTCTGTTAACCTTTTTGATCCCGCACTGGCGAATGTGCTGGACATGGCTGATGTTTTTGCCCTGAGCAATCTGCCAGTTCTGACCGGACAGGCAAATTCCGGCAACTTGTTGTTATTGAGCCAGGAGTCTGCAAAAATTGAACATATCGACCGGACAGGAGTTATCTCAAGTTCACTCACGATTGTTAATGACCCGGGAAATCCTTTGTCGGTGGTTGAACATCAGCATGAAGGTATCGCCATGAACAACAATGGCATCCTTTATACTGTATGTGAGAATGGCGGGGGTGATTCTGATCATCCGCAACTCTGGATATATGCACCATCCACTTTCACCTATGCGAACCAGGCACCCCTTTCAGTGAGTATGGCGGCTACCATCACGAGTTTACCTGAAAACACGAACACCGCAGCGCACATTAAGCTGGGTTATATCGATATCAGCGATGATGGGATGGGAACGAACAACATCAGCCTGAGCGGGACCGACGCCGGATATTTTGAGATCATCAATAATAACCTCTATCTCAAAGCAGGTACCATCCTTGATTTTGAAACAAAAACCACCTATACGGTTACTGTCAACGCAGATGATCCTACGGTTGGAAATTTCCCGGATGCCAGCACCGTATATACACTGCACATCACGGATATTCTGGAGGTTGCCACTGTCATTATCTCTGAGGTTGCACCCTGGAGCAGCGGCAACAGCCCGGTTGGTGCTGACTGGTTCGAAGTTACGAACACAGGCAACATCGCTGCAAACATTACCGGATGGAGGATGGACGACAACTCAAACGCCTTTGGCAATTCCGTTGCACTGAATGGTATTACGAGCATTGCTCCGGGTGAATCGGTGATCTTCCTTGAAACTTCTAACCTAACAGCCACTGCCGCAGCTTTCAGGAACAACTGGTTCGGTGCGAACCCGCCAGCAGGCCTTCAGATCGGAAATTATTCTGGTTCAGGAGTTGGCCTCAGTACGGGTGGCGATGCCGTCAATCTTTACAACGCAGCAGGCGTTCTCCAGGCTAATGTATCGTTTGGCGCTTCCACAACATCTGCGCCTTACAGGAGCTTTGACAATGCTGCCGGGGTTAATAATGCTGCTATTTCTCAGTTAAGTGCAGTTGGTGTTAACGGCGCTTTTATCGCATTGAACAGTGCCAATGAAATCGGTTCTCCGGGAAAAATCTCTTGTCCGGTAATCACTGTTACTGCAACAGCAGGAAGCATTGCTTGTCATGGAGGAACGACCACTGTCACGGTAAATGCAATCGGAGGTACTGCACCCTATACGGGAACGGGAACCTTTACAGCAAGCGCCGGCATTCACACCTATTCTGTCACAGACGCAAACTTCTGTTCGGCATCAACAACGATCACTATCACGGAACCCGCAGTTGTGACACCGACCATCAGTGGATCCCTTTCCTTTAACCAGGGTGGCTCAACTATCCTGGATGCAGGGGCAGGGTATGCGGCCTATATGTGGTCCACCAGCGAAACAACACAGGCTATCACCGTCAATACGGCAGGTACGTTTACCGTTACTGTGACCACCTCCGCAGGTTGTCAGGGTTCTGCCTCGGTTACAACCACAGTCAATGCGATTCCCACATCGGTCAACGTCTCAGGTGATATTGCCAACGGACAGAATGATTGCCACAATGCAACACAGACCATAACAGTGGGCGGAACCAACGGATCATTCTACGTTCACAATGGCGGCAGTGTTACGATGATTGCCGGTGTGAATATTCTGTACGGACCAGGCACGTTGATTGAAGCTGGTGGTTACATGCACGGTTATATCGCTCCCGACGGCCCTTGGTGTGGCGCTAAATCAGCTACAATTGCCTCCTCAGCCAACGGAACGGAACCAACCGCTCCAATGCTCTCTTCATCTTCCTTTGTTGTATATCCGAACCCAACGCGCGGTCTTTTCACGATCGAGCGTAACGGAGAGGAAAATTTCCGCACCATTGATGTGGACATATACAACATGCAGGGAAAGAAGGTCTATTCTAAGGAAATATCGGGAAAATCAAAGACCGCCTGTTCCCTCGAAGGAAACCCGGCCGGGCTCTACTATATCCGCCTCAATGCTGACGGTCAGACCCAGGTGTTTAAACTGATCTTGACCCGATAGATTACACATCCTTCCTCTCTATATTTTCCGCTTTCCGGGGCCGCCTCAAATCAATGAGGTGGCCCCGTTTTTTATTAGCCGGGACAACGGAACTCAAATACGTTGAAGCATTTTGAGCAATTTCCGTTGATGGTCATCATTCCTGTTCTAAATCACACCAGTCATGTCATTAATATATCCTTGAATCCGTGGGTCATTCACATCCATAATGCTCCACAATAACCATGCTGCCCGCCATGCATAGGGTTGTTTCTCTGAAATGGCCAATTGAAAGGCCTCCTCAAAATAATCCTGATGAGTGGACTTATAGGAAATCAACCTTGCCTTAAAGGAGTTTGTTAAAACTTGTTCTAATGGAGTTTCCGGGACGAGTGTTGTGCGTTTGCGCATAGTTTCCTTATTATCTGCTCATCTCATCACATTTATCTTCTTTATGAAGTTGTCAAATCGCTCCTGAATTTCACCTTTAAAATTCTCATCATTCAAATGAGTTTTCATAAAAGCATCAGTATCCTCTTTTTTGTTATCGGGTAAAACAAGGCCAACCGGAAATGCCTGACAAATTATACATTTATCGTTAAGTAAGTTTTCTACTTCTTTGAAAACCAAACCATGTCCAAATTTTTCATCTTTCTTTGCATCCGTGCTACCGCAACAGGTGACAAAAATCAATTTATTGATTTTATTATAATACTTTTTGATAAAACTACGAAGTGGTGGAATAAGCTTACCCATCCAGATTGGGCCACATAAAATTACCATGTTGAAATCTTCAATCCTGTTTTTCAGTGGTTTGATCCCTAAATGAATATTCATCAAAAACAGAAGAAAAATGTTCAATCGTGGCTTGATTTCTTCTATTTCGCACGATAGACTTTTCGAAATTTTTCCGGCTAAGTATTTATTGCTGCCTTTGTTTGAGTAATAAATAACAAGTATATTTTCCATACGATCCAATTGTTTTCCTTTTAACTTATATACGCCACCTTTTTCCTGGGCCTGATAATGGCCCGTTTGAATTTTAACTTCGGATAACCCAGGATCATCGTTTCCACCACCTCATTCCCGGCCGGGATCCGGAACTTGGTGCGAAGCGACTTGCTCTGATTGATGGCCGGTCCGATCAGTCCTATGGCTGTTGCTCCAAGGCCCAGAGAATGGGCGGCAAGCAATGCGTAGGTCAGGTAAATGTGTGCATCCACGGTATGTTCCTCTGCCCCCTTCGGCGCATGAAAAAGGAACAGGGCAGGCGCATTGCGTGCTATGTCATCAATGCCGTCAGAATAACTATAATGACCTTTGTTGATATGGGGAACGATAAAATTCATCAGGGTGTTGGTTGTCTCTTGCGACATACTCCTTCTGATCAACCAGCCCAGTGCTGGAATCTTAATAATTTTCCCAAGTTGCATGTATATTTTAGACATTTCCGGCACTGCCTTTTCGATGAGCGATTTGTCGGTAATTACTGTAATCTCAACATTATCGGGACTTACCCCGAATGGTGCTGTTGAAATTACATCAAGGATTCTGTCAACAACTTCCCGCGTTACCGGTTTATTTTGAAAAATCCTAACCGAACGACGGGTCATTAAAAATTCCATCAGTTGCCGGTAATCCACACTTGCTACCGGTAGTTCCCTGAAGTTGGTTTCATAACTGATGCCTTCAATTGAAATGGATTTTGTTTCGCACATTGCCATGCAATGACCGCAATGGATACAAATGTCTGTACGATCCTTTCGGAACGAGACATTTATATTCCCGGTTTTTTCAATGATCCCTGCCGGACAAATTTTTACACATAGTTCACATTTGGTGCAGGTGGTTGCATCGATTAAATGGCTTTCGTACATTGCTTTATATTTTGGGTTAAAATTTGACGACAAATATTCGGGAAAGTTACGCGGTTACCAACGAAAAGAATATTTTCCAGACACAAGATGAAATCAATTATTGCAAAATCAGGCCATGATCTCAGTCGCTGCTGCTGTTTTATCCCATACCTGCATGATGAGTATGGCCATTCCCGGGTTAAGAGTTGCTTCCATAAAAGGTGATCCAAAACCAGTTCAAAACTAATAAAATACAGATAATGCAAAGTGAACAAATTGTTAAAATATACTATCTTTACGTTTCAGAATAACACCTTATGGAGAGCAGCTCTTTACGTTTCAGAATAACACCTTATGGAGAGCAGCGAGATTACGATCTTGTTGGTTGATGACGAACCCGATACTCTTGAATTCCTTGGATATAGCCTGGAGAAAGAGGGGTATAAGGTATTAAAAGCCAAAAACGGACATGAAGCCCTCAACCTTGCTAGGGAGAACAGGCCACAATTGGTTATTCTCGATGTTATGATGGAAGGGATGGATGGCATGGAAACCTGTACAGAAATCAGGAAGATTACTGAACTGAAAAACACCCTGATTGCTTTCTTGACAGCGCGGGGAGAAGATTATTCACAGATTGCCGGGTTTGAAGCCGGGGCTGACGATTACATCACTAAACCGATAAAACCTAAATTATTTATCAGTCGTATCAAGGCATTGTTAAGACATTACAAAGAGGTTCCTGCAAATAATGACATCATTTCGCTCAAGGAGTTTACCATTGATAAAAGCCGCTATGTTGTAATAAAGAACAGCACGGAGATAAGCCTTGTACGTAAGCAGTTTGAACTTCTTCAATTCCTCGTATCCCGCATAAATAAAGCTGTTACGCGTGACGAAATATTTACCAATGTTTGGGGAGAAGATATTGAGGCGGGTGACCGTACAATTGATGTCCATATTCGGCGTATCCGTGAAAAACTGGGCATCGACAGTATTAAGACAATAAAAGGTGTTGGATATAAATTTGAAGAAGGATAATTGTGAATGGATTTTTATAGCTTAAAACGCTCAAAAACAGTCTGATCCTATTGCTCCTTCGAAAGGGATTTTATAGTTTCAGCAGGGATATCGAGGATGTCGGTTATGATCAAAACATCAAGGCAGTTGCTGAATTGAGGATCAACATTAAAACCGATCACCTCGGAATTTACACTTAAGTACTTTTTTAACAATACAGGGGTCTGAAAGGAAGGATCAAAAGCTTGGATAAAATTATCCAGGAGGTTAACCTTGTTGCCTGTTACTTTGTGAAAAACTTTTTTTTTAATCACAGGATTGTTTTCGGGAACAAATTTCTTTCTTGGGGTGAAAAACGCAGCAAATTCTTTATTATAAAAATTCTTCTTCAGAAATTCCACTGTCAGGGCTTTTGAAAGCTGCCGATACTCATTGCTGATGCTTACCGGCCCTATAAGATAACGGTATTCAGGATGTCTGACGAGTACCTTAAGGATACCTTTCCACAACAGGAACAGTGACAATGGTCTCTTTTGGTGAGTTTTAACAATGAATGAACGGCCCAGTTCAATGGATAAATTCAGTACCGGCACGAATTCATCTTTAATATGAAAAAGAGTATTTATGTAAAACCCTTTGACACCATGCGATTCTATTATCTGTTTCCCATACCCGATCCTATATCCTCCAATTATCATCTTCGCTGAATCATCCCAGATAAAAAGCTGGTCATAATACCTGTCAAACTCATCCAGATCACAGGGTTTGTTAGTCCCTTCCCCAACCTCGCGATAGGTGATCTCCCGCAAACGGCCCAATTCAACCATGATATTCGGAATTTGGCCGGGATGAGCACAAAAAACAAAATGTTCATTAAGTGAAAACAGAACGTTACCATGTTTCAGTCTTTCAATTTCAACAGTAATCAATGTTGAAAGTACCGGAAGAACAACAGGTTGGGCATGGTGAAACGTAAATTGCCAGAGCCGCCTGTGTTTTTCAGGTTGAATTCCCAAGGAAAATGTCCGCATCCTCAGATATTTTCCTAATTCACCGATATCCTTGAATCTTGCCAGGTCCCTGACCAAAATCGGCCGACCGATCCTGACCTGGAATTCTTTTCCTGTTTTATTGTACATTTCTGCCGGCAAACGGGCTGTTCTTAAAACCGGATGGATCATCCCGAGAAGGCTGAATAAAATACTATTGTGACCGGTAAAATAAACCGGCACAATTGATACCTGGGCAGTCCTGATCAGCTTCAATATGGAATGCGGCCATTTTTTATCTGTGACAGTTCCGGTTCTTAACTGCAATGCAGCAACTTCCCCGGCAGGAAATAATCCTACCGGATGACCATTCTTCAAATGAAGCAATGCTTCCTTCAAACCTCCATAACTGGATTGCATCTGCGGAATATTTTCAAACGGATTGACTTTGAATCCAAAACGGTCTATGGGTTTGATCTTTGCCAGAAGGAAGTTCATTAAAATTTTAAAATCCGGGCGAACAGAAGGAAGGATTTTCAGGAGAACGATGCCGTCAATTCCTCCATAAGCATGATTCGAAATCGTTATAAATGGTCCGTCCCTTGGGATATTCTGGCACTCATCTGGCGAAACCAGAAAATTAATGCCAAGTTCTTTAATAACAGCATCAATAAACGCATCAGGGGGGAGTTCATATATTTTACCATATGTGTTGTTGATTTTATCAAGTTTCATGATTTTGAACAACAACGAGGCGACTCGTTCCCCGGCAGGATTGTTAAGTCCCGGAACTGCATGAATAATATCATTCGGTTTGACCAGTTCCATTTGAGCAGGTTGTTAGACTGTTTTCCGGGAGGCTTTTTTCTTATCCTTTTCCTTATTTCCCTTATGCTCCTGTGATGAATTTTTTTTCTTTTTCCGCCTTATAACAGGTTGTTCCTTCTTCTCTTCTATTTCCACAGTATCGGGTTCAGGGTTACCCTCCTCCCCCGCTTTGTGGTTATCTTCCTTTATGGGCTCAACCTTTTTCCGGCTTGGAAAAAAAGAGAACAAGATCAGCTTGTAGTCTTTTTCCAATCGCGAAATATCTTTCTGGCGTATTTCCCTCACTTCGTCCCCAATCTCAAGATAAAATAAATCCTGTTCCCCGTTGTGGAATAACACAATTGTCTTCTTCTTATTTACTGCTGAAACAAGATTTTTAACATCCTGCAAATCCCCGAGAATATGTACCTGCGGGAGGCTCTTTTTTGATTTTCTGGTTGTCTTCATATTTATTCTGATTGATTGATAACATGCTGCTTTCAGAAAAAATTATTCTTGACCCTTAATTTCCGTTATCGGATTCCCGATGCAGGCACTTGGAAATTTTATCCTTAAAATCATAGACAATGTTGGCGCAATATCGGTTATATAATGCAATTGCCAGGATTCGCCTTTTTTGATGTTTTGACCGAACCAGATCAGTGGGACATTGCAGTCGTAATTATATCCCGATCCATGTTCTACCAGATACCCCTCCTCATATTCAAAATATCCGGGTTCCATCACCATCAAAACATCACCCGAGTGTTTGGGTTGAAATCCGTTTTGAATACGCATGGCTAGGCTTGAGTTAAATTCGGTTTCATTCATTTCAGAAGCAGTATAAGCAAATGCAATACCCTTTTGCTGCATCAGAAAATCTGCCAGTTGAACCTGAACGGTTCTTAAATCCAATCCTTTTTCAGAGATCAGATTCCTGTTTAAAAAAAACTGGTCATTCATCAGGGTATCCACCCATTTACCGGCTGAAAACCTTGTATTTAGAAACTCAGAAGCATGTGTTATCAGGGCCTTATGATAAAGATATCCGGCCGGAATTTTTTGATTCGCAAGATATTGGGGACTTTCCGGTATCCCATGGTCGGCCGTTAAAAACAATACGTAGTTCCCTTCTCCGATTGTCTGGTTAAGTGTGTTGATCAAACGTTCCAAATCCCGGTCCAACCGCAAATAGGTATCCTTAATTTCTTTTGAATGTGGTCCATACAAATGTCCTACGACATCAGTACTGGAATAACTTATTGCAAGGAAGTCGGAATTATTATCCTTGCCCAAATCTCCGTTCTTTATTGCATCGATCGCCAGGTCAGTAAGGAGGGTATTGGCCAGAGGGGATTTATAAAGGAGGGAATATTTCGCGTCCCTGGAATTTAATGGCAGCTGTAAATTATGAGGAAATAAGGGTAATATCTTTTCTCCGGTTTTTAAAATGGCGCAGATCGTTGTATCCGTTATACAATCTGAATAATAGCCACCCTCATATAAAGGGGTCCATTTCTCATTGATGTAGCTGAAGGCCTGGTTCCGATCATTAAATGCCACTACCCAGGAAGGGAGTTGCGTTGAATAATACGAACTTGTAACGAAATTCCCGGTTTTCTGGTCGAACCAAAAAACACCATCTGCCAGGTGCCCTCCCGAAAGAATCGCCGCACGGTCTTTTAGGGAGATTGAAATAATTTTTGATCGCTTGTTGTTGCAGAGTTTTAATTCGTCACAGATGTTCGTTGTGATCAATCGATGCGGTGACATGCCTTTCCCGATCTCAGCGATGCCATTGCCGACAACATTGAAAGTATCATTGACACAATATTCTGATCTTTTTGCATCCCTGTAGTAAATATCATTGCCAACAATTCCATGATATCTTGGCGTTGTCCCTGAATAAATGGAGGCATGCCCTGGTCCGGTATAGGTTGGAATATAGTTGTAATGAATGTTCCACATCGTAAAACCATCCGACATCAGTTTTTTAAATCCTCCGTCACCCAACTGATCGTAAAACCTTGTCAAATAATCCGGCCGCATCTGATCAACAACGATTCCAACTACCAGTTTGGGACGTTTCAGTTGTGCCATCCCCGGAATGGATGTAAGGATCAGCAGTACGACAGCAAGAAATGTTTTTTTCATGGGTTTTTATAAGTTTATGATACGGCTGTAAATTTACCACTACGACACATGCTCAATGTTAAATAAGTATTAAATTACCGGAAAACAAGTATCCTTTAAGGATATGATCCCTAAGAGCCATTAAATGGCAGAATTAATGGTTAATTAACAATTTTTTAACATTGAAAGGGGGAATGTCCCCTAAATTTGTTAAAAATAAAATCCATGAAAAGAAGAACTCTTTTTTTTGCCATCACCTTAGTTGCATTATTCTGTGTCGAAGGGATCGCCGCTAAAAAAGCACCCAAAACATCTGGTCCTGTCGTACATTCATCACTGTCGGGCGTAATTCTTGACAAAGACTCAAACGAAAAACTGGCCGGGGTTACGATCCAGCTGACCTCCACCGACCAGAAAATCTATTCCAACTCCAAAGGTGAATTTAAGCTGGATGGAATTGAACCGGGAACATACAAAGTGAAAATCAACTGTATCTCATACAAAGACAAAGAGGTATCTGTTAAAATATCAAAGAACCAGGACGAAAAACTGAAGATCCTTCTCAACCCCATCCTGCCATAAACAGGCTCCTCAGATTAAATAGGTTATACCCCGCCTGCCGTTTCCGGTAAATGATTACCTTTACCCTGCCAATTCTTAATACAATGAAAAAACTCATCGTACTATATCTGCTTTTTTTTACGTTTGCAAACACCCTTTCTGCCCAGGATGTAATTCTGAAACAAGGGAAGTATATTCTCCGTGAAAATGGAAGATCCTATACCGGCATCTTTAAGGAATATGATTCCGATAAAAGGCTGATTTCAGCCACCGGTATCAAAGATGGGTTGCTCAATGACTCCACGGTTATATATTATCCATCAGGTACGAAAAAAGAGGTCAGGTCATACAGTGAAGGGCAAAAAAACGGCATCTGGACCACGTGGAACGAAGCCGGGAAAAAAACTGCTGAAGCAAGTTTCAGAAATGGAAAAAAAGATGGATTCTGGTATGTTTGGGATGATCAGGGTATAAAACGGTATGAAATGTTTTATGTGAACGGCGAAAAAAAAGGGATTTGGATCATCCGGGATGAAAAAGGAACTGTGATCAGCCGTGAAGAGTTTAAATAATCAACCAGTTGCCGCTCCGGGAGAACAAATCATTTTTTTTCTGCAAGTACAGATTCTACAACTGCCACTACCTCCGGCATAAAATGGTTCACCAGGTTGAGATTGTAATTGATGAGCCCCTGCTTAAGTGCGGTCAGTGCAGCCAGCTCCTCCCCTGAAACAAGCGTGTTTCCTTCAAGAAAACGTTCAATGGCATCCTTCAGAACCACCCTGTCATGCCAGTCGCCGATCATCATTTCGGTCTTATTCAGTGAGGTGATGATCATATCCAGGTGTTTCCCCGGCTTGATCGAATAAACGAGCGTTGTGATGGTCGACATGGCTTTGAGGTGCTGGCGGATCTTATGGATCTCCTTGTCACCGGGTTGGCCCGATTGCAACACTTTAACCTGTTCAGCCTTCTCTTTGATATACGCTTCTGTTTTTGAACGCAATTTGAAGATGGAACTGCTGCGACAAATTTTTTCGATAACCTTATCGGTCGATGATAATTCTGCTTCTTTGAATTTCTTTACCAGGAAAAGAAATCTTTTCGTAGCCTGGCGCTCCTCTTCCATCAGCCACACTACAAACGAGTCGTATGCGGCATCCAGGGGCTGCGGATTTGTCAGCAGCAGGTAATTCACCTGGATCTCCCTGATCTTTCCGGCCTGGCGGTATAATGGCCTGAACAATTTGTACCCGCCCCGGTGCCTGAAAACGGCCGGATCAACCATTTCAAACAGCCCGTAGAGCGCAAAAATCTTTTTCACATCGAGCCGAGCCCGGTGGATATCCTTAGAATCGCCTGTTATGCTTGTCTTGTAAACATTTGCCAGAAACGACGAGGTCCTTTTCCGGTAAAAACGGTACAGAAATTCTCCGATCTCTTTCCTGTTCATCCCTGTAATATTAAAAGAACATTTTTATTCACTCACCAGGCAGATTGTTGCTTCGAATGCACCAATCTGCATATGCTGAAAATAGTTGAATTCTCCCGGGCTCCGGTGGGTAGATAACACGACTTTCCCATAAGAATGCTCCGGCAACGAGAATGTTTTCTGTCTGCCCGTAAAGTTAAGAATTACAAGCATGCGTTCCTCCCCGGTTTTACGGAAATATGCCAGGATTCCGCGCTGTCCGTTGGTCACGGGGAGCCATGAACCACGATGCAGCGGTTCATGGCTCCGGCGCAATTTTATGAGATTCCTGTAATGATTCAGCAGGGAATACGGTTCGCCCTCCTGCTGTTTGACATTGCGGGAGGAAAAATCCCTGTTGAGCGGAAGCCATGGCTTGCCGGTGGTGAACCCGCCGTTGGGTTCGGGATTCCACTGCATGGGTGTTCTGGCTTTATCCCTGCCTGTAAACAATGGCCAGTAACGCTTTCCCAAAGGGTCGCGGATTTGTTTTTTCGAAACGTGCGTATTGTGCATCCCGATCTCTTCGCCATAATAAATGAAGGGGGTCCCCATCATGGTCAGCAGCAGGGTGGCGGCAACTTTCGCCTTCTCTTCCCGGTTGGTGCGCCATGGAAAGCGGTCGATGCTCCGCAGCAGGTCGTGGTTCGACAGCACGTTGCAGGGCCATCCCCCCTCCGGCAGGCTTGCATACCAGGCCGTTATGCTTTTATAGTACGCATGGGCATTCCAGGTACTGAAAATCAATGAAAAGTCGAATGCCAGGTGGATGCCGTTTTCTCCTCCTGCCAGGTAGCGGGCGGCGGTTTTTACATCCCCGGGAGGGTGGGTATAAATTTCCCCGATGCTTACCCTGTTTTCATAACTGTTCAGCAGTTCCCGGATCTTCGTCACAACGGTGACCGACCGTTTGCGGTTCCGTGTGTAAACATGTTGCTGGAGTGCCGGAATGCCTAATAAAACCGGGTTGTTCCTGAATTTTTTATCCTTCGCAATGAGGTTGATCACATCGAGCCGGAATCCATCCACCCCAAGGTCGAGCCAGAACTTCATTTCATCAAAAAACACCCCGTGAAGTTCCGGGTCCCGCCAGTTAAGGTCGGGTTGTTCCTTAAAAAAGGAGTGCAGGTAATACTGGCCTGTTTGTTCATCAAGGTTCCATGCACTGCCGCCAACAGCCGACTTCCAGTTATTTGGAGGGGTGCCCATGGTTCCCTCTTTCCAGATATACCAGTTCCGTTTCGGACTGGCCAGGGATTCAGATGATTCGATGAACCAGGGATGCTGGTTTGACGTGTGGTTCAGGATCATGTCGAGAATAATGCGGATCCCAGCATCATGTGCTTTTCCAAGCAGTTCCATAAAATCATCCATGGTTCCGAAAACGGGATCTATTTCACGGTAGGAGGAAACGTCGTAGCCGAAATCAACCATGGGCGACTTGTACATGGGAGATATCCAGATACCGTCGATGCCAAGCTCCTTCAGATAACCCAGGCGGCGGATGATTCCGCGGATGTCGCCGATCCCGTCGCCATCGGCATCCTGGAAACTTCTCGGATAAATGTGGTAGATCACGCCGTGTTTCCACCATATCCAGGATTCTTTTTTCTGACTGCTCATATCGTAAAGGATTCCGACATGATCCCCGTATCGAGAAGCAGCCGGTCCATGATTTTTTCCGACTGGTATGCGTCCGCCCTGCTGATAGCCGCCTGCTTCATCCCGGCATGCGCATCGGGGTTAAGAAAGAACCTGACGACGCTGCCTGCCATTTCCTCATCAGTCTCGACCAGGAAGCCACTCACCGAATCTTCAAGGATATCCTTTGGCCCCTTGGTATTGTAGGCCACCACCGGCAAACCGCAACTCAGCGCTTCGAGCACCACGCAGCTGAAGGTATCAAACCGGGAAGGCAGAACAAGAATGTCTGACATACGGTATATTTCCTGCAATTTTTCCGGACCAACCCAGCCGGGATAAAACGCCTCCGGCATGGCCCTTTTAAGTTCATCTTCCGCCGGGCCTGTTCCTGCAACCACCAGTTGAACCTCCGGTATCACTTCCCTGATCATCCTGAAAATGCCGGGAAGTTTCATCACGCCTTTCTCTTTGCTGATCCGGCCGGCATACATCACGACCGGCTTCAGCCTGTCGGGGAGCAGACTTTCAGGTATCAGCCCGATACTGCCAGTAGAAATTTCCGGAATTATCCGGTCGGCCCAATGGGCGGTGAGAAAGACGCGGGATGGATCAAAACCCATGACCTTGCCGGTAAGCCACTGCTGATGGTCGGTATTCAGCACAAACACATTGTCAAATCTTCTGTAATATGCCCTCAGCATGCGCTGAAGCCTGTTCAGGCCAGTCTGCTCCATCGACAGCACCTCCTTTGCGAAGATCAGCCAGTCGGTATGCAGGTAAAAAAACGTTTCGACTGAGAATACCTTTTTCAACCAGAGTGCGGCAAGTCCCATGGGTCCTTCGGTTGAACAGATGATCCGGGTATATTTTCCCCGTCTGAAGGTGCGCTGCACAGAAAGGTAGTTGGGCACCCTGAATAGTTGTTGCCGGTAAAGGGGTAATGTGAATTCGGTGACCGGCCTGAGAATGATCAGGTGCTCTTCCGACCGGAGGGTATTGCTGCACACGAGCAGGTCAACCGGCAGATCGCGAAGCCTGATCTCTTGCAGGATGGCCTTCAGCACGGTCGATACCCCGTTGTGATCGCCATAGGTGTCGGTCAGCCAGAGCAGTCGCCCCGCAATACGTTGCTTTCTTTCCGGCAAACCGACTGGAAATGTGCCCATGCGCTATTCTCCAAGATAACAACCCTGTTCTGCTGTCAGGAATAACCCCTCTTCTGAAGGGAAGGAAACGTTCATGTTTCCTTGAACCTGCTTATGGCCCCTGCCGGTTTTTTCGGGTATTACAAACATCCCCCGGAGAAGGGGAAGGTGATCCCTCCTTGAAATTCTGCTGATCCCTTGTGAATGCATTTTATTTTTTTTCATATCAACTCCTGATTTTTTGGCAAATTTCCAATTAAAACCAGCAGTATTTCTGTGTTTCCGAAAACTTAATAATTTCTTAACAATTAATTAATGGTTTTGTAACGCCCTCTTAACATTGTGATTATGTATCGCCGGTACCTTTGCACAAAACCGATGAAAAAACCATCACTGCCAAAACGCGAGGTCGACCTGGTCATCATTTCCGATGTTCATCTCGGGGCATTTGGCTGTCACGCCAGGGAGTTGCTTCAATACCTGCGCAGCATCAAACCCAAAACGCTCATTCTGAACGGTGACATCATCGATATCTGGCAGTTTCGCAAACGATATTTCCCAAAGTCCCACCTGATGGTGATCAGGCATCTCACCGGCCTGATTGCGAAAAACACCAGGATCGTTTACATCACCGGAAACCATGATGAACTGATGCGGAAATTCGCAAAATTCAACCTCGGTTCCTTTAAACTGGTTAACAAACTGCTGATCGATCTTGACGGAAAGAAGGCCTGGATATTCCATGGCGACGTATTTGACATTACAATGCAGCATAGTAAATGGCTGGCTAAATTCGGTTCGTTCGGTTACAACCTGCTGATCCTGCTAAACAGCTTTGTAAACTTCATGCTGACCAGCGTCGGAAGGCAAAAGATATCTTTTTCCCGCAGGATTAAGCACAGCGTAAAGCGCGCGGTATCCTATATCAACAAATTCGAGGAGACTGCTGCCGGGATAGCCATTTCAAAGGGTTATGCATATGTCGTATGCGGTCACATACACCAGCCTGAGCTGAGGAAGATCAGCAATGACCAGGGCTCTGTGGTTTATCTGAATTCGGGCGACTGGGTGGAAAACCTCTCTGCGCTTGAATACCATGACGGGCAATGGAGGATTTACAATTTCCGGGAAGATCCTTATGCCCAGGCCTATGCGGCAGTTTCCAAACAGGCTGAATCACCAAGTCACAAGGAGACCTTTGAGGAGTTGCTTAAAGAATTCAACCTGAAGTGATAACCGCTCTTTCCCTTCCTCTCCCCTTCCCTTTTTGGGCTGCTCTTTATACACATCTTGTTTGTTTGATAAACAACAAGTTTTCGAATTACCCAATTGGCAACGTAGTTGCCTGATCTTTGTAGAAACGTCACAGACGAGTGCATCAAAGCAGCGTAGCTGCGAAATTAATCTATTCAATTG
>CAIKNA010000254.1 GCA_903828645.1 uncultured Bacteroidales bacterium | reverse complement strand
TTGAATTATTTCCATGTTGAGAAAAAACAACTCAAACTAGAAATATCCGTTTATTAGCACAAACCTTAATAAATCCCGCTGACCGCCATTTATAATGCCGCTCAGAATATTGCTGAATTTGTAATTCAAAGTGGAGAAAATGAACCCATCCTCTAAGCGACCAGAATAATGTTTCTACCACGATTACCAAATTAAAGATCATCCTGGCGCTTACTCCGCCATTCTCATGAGAAATAAGCAAAAACGTTCTGACAAGATGCTTTCAGATACCAGGAAAATTCATTCCCTATGTTATTTTTAATAATCCTCGATTTGATTTATAAAACAAACGAGGTGTTTTTATAAACAGAGACTACTTTTTTACAACAATCAACGGGGTTTTAACTTAAAGTGACGGGGTTTTTAGCAAAAGTGACTGCGTTTTTAGCAAAAGTGACTGCGTTTTTAGCAAAAGTGATGGCGTTTTAACTTAAAGTGACGGGGTTTTTAGCAAAAGTGATGGCGTTTTTAGCAAAAGTGATGGCGTTTTAACTAAAAGCGACCGCGTTTTAACAAAAGGTGATGGGGTTTTAAGGGAAGGTGACTGCGTTTTAGGCAAAGGTGACTGCGTTTTGGATTCAAACGGGTGAGTTCATAAAACACACGATTTCTGGCATAAAATTGGGATTGGTTATCAACAAATTAAAACCTGTATTATGCTTATTTACAACTTTTCACGTCTTTTAAAGGCCCGCGGAATCGACAGGCCCTTCAGCTATCTTGTAAAAGCTGGTTATTCCGGGAATCTTGCCACCCGCATTGCCCATAACCAGGTCGAGCAACTGACATTGGCCAATATCGAAAAGCTTTGTGTGCTCTTCCACTGCACTCCGAATGACTTGTTTCAATGGTTTCCCACCGGCGACGATAAAACCAATGACAAACATCCGCTGATTCCCCTGAAGCGGGATGACCAGTCGGATCAACTTGCAAAGCTGCTGCACTCCGTTCCTCTCGATAAACTGGAGGAAATTCAGACTATGCTAAGGAAAGCACTGGAAAAGTAGAGAACATAAAATGAGTACTCGAATATTGATCAACGATCTTTGAAATCAGATCAAAATTCTGAATTAAGATCAACAATCAGAATTCTATCTCGCCATATGGTTATTCGGCGAGGACCCACTTGGCGAAGATCCCGTTAAAAGCCAGGCGTGAAGACAAGTCCGAACTGTGGAATGCGAAAAAATAATACCAGTCACCACACCTGCCGGCCGGTAGGCAGGTAAGCAGCCTTGACCAGCGCGGGTCAATGATTGAGGTTTTGGGAAAATGGTGCAATTCTAGCGCTGGGCGCAGCTGCGTTGGGGTGACGAGGCCCGTTCGGCCTGAGGACATGCATGCTATACGCGAGCCAAAGAAAGTAAATGAAAATCCGCGCGGCCTGAGGACAATAGATGCTTTCATACATTCACCCGGAAAAACAACAACATGAGTATCTTTGCATACAACTAAAAGAATACAGAAGATAGAATACAGAATACAGAATATTGAGTAACCCCAATGCAAACTAAAAGATAAATCATGGAAACAAAAGTTCAAAAACGGAAACTGGGGAAAAGCGGGCTGGAAGTATCAGCACTCGGTCTCGGATGCATGGGAATGAGTTTCTCCTATGGTCCCGTTCCGGATAAAAAGGAGATGATCTCGGTTCTCCGGTCAGCGGTTGAACGTGGGATCACGTTCTTCGATACTGCCGAAGTTTACGGACCTTTTACGAATGAAGAACTGTTGGGAGAAGCATTGTCCCCCTTTCGCGACAAACTGGTAATAGCCACCAAATTTGGCTTCGGCACAAGCGGCATCTCCTCCCTTGACAGCCGTCCGGAACATATTAAACAGGTTGCAGAGGCGTCATTAAAAAGACTCAAAACAGATGTAATAGATTTGTTCTACCAGCACCGCGTTGATCCGAACGTACCGATTGAAGACGTGGCAGGAGCCGTTAAGGATCTTATAAGAGAAGGAAAAGTGAAACACTTCGGTCTTTCCGAAGCAGGCGTGCAGATGATTCGTCGTGCTCATGCCGTTCAGCCTGTTACCGCCTTACAGAGTGAATATTCCTTATGGTGGAGAGAACCTGAAGCCGAAGTACTGCCGGTACTTGAAGAACTGGGAATTGGATTTGTACCCTATAGTCCGCTTGGCAAAGGTTTCCTTACCGGGAAAATGAACGAAAATACAACCTTCGATAAGACAGACTTCCGCAATTCTGTCCCCCGGTTATCTCCTGAGAACCGTAAAGCAAACCAGGTCTTCGTAGATTTGCTTGCGATAATTGCACAACGCAAAGGTGCCACACCTGCACAGATCGCACTTGCATGGCTGCTTGCACAGAAGTCCTGGATCGTTCCGATTCCGGGGACCACGAAGCTGACGCGTTTGGAGGAAAACATCGGAGCAACAGCAGTAGAACTTACAGCCAACGATCTTCTTGAAATCAACACTGCTTCATCAAAGCTCAAGGTGCAGGGTGACAGATACTCGGCCGGTTCTGCAAAGCTGATCAACCGGTAAATCGGCTAAATGAATTAAACAAAACCAAATAACCATGGAAACAAAAAATGTAAAAGCATACGGAACCGAGGCCGCTGATGCAGCTTTAAAACAAATGAATATCAGTCGCAGGGATGTCACTGCAAAAGACATTGAGATTGAAATCTTGTTTTGCGGAGTTTGTCATTCCGATCTGCACACGGCAAGAAATGACTGGGGAGGAACCATCTATCCCGCAGTACCCGGTCACGAGATTGTGGGCAAAGTCACCAAAACCGGAAGTGAAGTAACCAAACTGAAACCCGGGGATTTTGCTGCTGTTGGTTGTCTTGTAGATTCCTGCCGCGAATGTGTGAGTTGCAGGCACGACCTTGAGCAATATTGTTTAAACGGATTTACGGGAACTTACAACGGGAAGGATAAACACCTGGGAATGCAAACATTCGGTGGTTATTCTGAAAAGATTGTGGTGAATGAGCACTTCGTTCTGAAAGTGCCTTCAAATCTTGACCTGGCAGCCGTAGCGCCGTTGCTTTGTGCCGGAATTACCACATGGTCGCCGCTTCGTCACTGGAAAGCAGGAAAAGGCAGCAAGGTAGCTGTTGTAGGTCTGGGTGGATTAGGGCACATGGCAATCAAACTGGCAAAAGGACTGGGGGCTGAAGTGACACTCTTTTCAAGAACTCCCGACAAAAAGAAAGATGCACTGGAACTTGGGGCCAATGAGGTAATTCTCTCAACCAACAAAAACCAGATGAACCTGGTAAATGGAAAATTCGATTTGATCATTGATACCGTTCCATATATTCATGATGTCAATCCTTATATTTCGACCTTAAATATCAACGGGACACTGGTCCTTATAGGATATTTGGGTGGATTGGAACCCATCCTGAATACTGTACCGATGATCCTGGGGAGAAAAGCCGTAGCCGGTTCCGTCATCGGCGGCATTGCAGAAACACAGGAATTGCTGGATTTCTGCAGCAAACACAACATCGTATCTGAGATTGAAATAATCAGAATGGATGAAATTAATGAAGCGTACATAAGAATGCTGAAAAGCGATGTCCGGTACCGTTTCGTTATCGACATGGCTTCACTGAAAAAATAATTCAGGGAGCAATCAGGAATGTAAATATCCGGGACTCGGGTGACAATATCACCAAACGTGTAAGTGCTAATTCCGTCAATCCCGGTTCCCGGTTAATCCGTTCATTTCACGATGATCTTTTCGCTTATAATTTCATTATTACTTCTGAAGATCACCATGTAAACACCCTTTGCCATTGCAGAAAGATCCATTTGCATTTCACCGGATCCGGCCTTCTGCTTTATAATCCTGGCACCTTGTGCATTGATTATCTCAACTGAAGCATCCCGGATATCCAGGCTGCCGAAGCTGATATTTACCAGGCTGCTTGTCGGGTTGGGAAAGATTGTTAAACCATGCTTGTCTTTTGTACTGATCCCAACCGGACCTGACTCCTGGTCAACCTTTACGACAACAGGAGCCACGCCAGTTCCACTAACCGTTATATTGGCAGTCCGGCTTTGCAAGGTCAAATTTTCCTGGTATGTTGCAGTCAATGTTCCGCTTCCTGTCCCTGAGGACGTCGGGACACACCAGGATGCATCGCTGGTGGTTGTCCAGTTAATGTTTGATGTAAGAATGAAATCAGCAGTGCCAGCCTGGTATGCCACACTCTGAACAGGAGGAATTACGGTGAGCATGGGTTCGGCGCCTGCCTGTGTGACAGTCACGGCTACAGGGCTTAATCCGGCAACGATCACGGTAATCGTCGCCACGCGCGGAGTCAGTTCCGGATTCTGAGTGTAGTTTGCGTTTATTGTTCCGTTCCCGGAACCAGATGTTGTGATTGTACACCATGTCTGACTGCTTGTTGAAGTCCAGGCAGAATTTGAAGTGACTGAAAAACTGGTAGTGCCGGCTGAGGAGGCTACATTCTGATTGGGCGGTGTCACGGAAAGCGTAGGTGTTGCAGTGTTTTGCGTCACAGTCACTACCACTGGCGGAATCCCCGATGCAGTCACGGTAACACTGGCAATACGCTGCGAAGCAGTAGTGTTTTCAGTGTAGTTTGCGGTAATAGTTCCGTTTCCTGTACCTGAAGAGGTGACTGTGCACCAGGCTTGATCAGAAACCGCGGTCCAGGAGACGCTGGTAGTTACTGTGAATTGTGTACTTCCGGCCGGAGAAGCCACATTCTGGTTAGCTGGGGTCACCGTAAGAGTGGGTGTAGCTGCGCTTTGTGTTACGGTTACAATTACCGGAGTTATCCCCGCCACGGTCACGGTGACATTGGCTATACGCTGTGACCCGGTAGTATTTTCCGTAAAATTTGCTGTAATGGTGCCGTTTCCTGTACCAGATGAAGTGACGGTGCACCAGGTCTGACCCGAAACAGCTGTCCATGAAGAATTGGAAGTAACGGTGAATGAAGTATTTCCTGCGGGGGAGGTAACGTTCTGATTCGGGGGTGTGACTGCAAGTGTAGGGGACCCTCCATCCTGGTATATGGAAATGTCATCAAGATATACGTTGGCAGCGCTGCCGTTGTTATCAGTCCTGTGCCGGAAACGGAAATAGCAGTTGTTCCCGGCGAATGCATTCAGGCTGTGAATTCGTTGTAAATAGGAAGCATTCGGTGTTGCAGGTGCGAGTGTATCAACTTTTACCCAGGTTTGACCTCCATTACCAGTCACCTCGAAATAGATCGTGTCATGGGCTGAAATTTTATTTGCAGTGCTGTTTTTCCAGTAAAATGAGATTGTATGATTGACCGGAAGCAACACTTTGGGGGAGCGAAGAATGGCTTCATTACCCGATTCATACCACGAGGTTTTAGCACACAATTGCCCTGAATGTTGCTGGGCATCATACTGGTACCACGAAACATCGGGGGTTATGACCCAGGCGCTTTGCACCGGATAAGTATTGAATACTGTCGAATCTTCAAATCCCTGGGTATATGGAAATTGGTCAATGACTACTTCCGTTTTAAATTTCCATACCGGTGAGGGTTCCTGTTGCGAACCGTTTTTAGCGACAACCTTCCAGTAGTGCCATGTTGAATCTGCCAAAAGGGCCGGGGGAGTATAGGAAAAAGTTCCCGCGGCAGAGACAGGTGCATTGTTAACAATCAATGAGAGGCTTTGTGGATTGGTTCCGAAATAGAGGTCATAGCTGGTGGTATTTGCACCAAGCTGCCATGAAAGAGAAGTGCCTACAGAGACCACGGTAGCATTATCGGCAGGATTTGGATTAAATGGTGTCACCGGGCCTGTTCCATTGTAATAAAACCGCATGTTGGTCAATGAACTGGGGTATGGATTGAGATATCCAACCTGGCTCGGGGGCGGAAAATTCGAATCATTGCCGCAGTTCTTGGTGTTGTTGATGCTTGAGCTTGTGGAATTGAAATTGGGTCCATAAGAGGTTCCCCATCTGTTTTCCCATTGAATGGCAATATTTTGCACCCCATCATAAGGAATTGGGGTAAGCAGCGTGATATCATTCCATCCGGTCACAAAGGTCAGGTCGCCCTGGAAGACAAGAGTATAACCATTATTAACCGGGTCCTCATAATTTGCATTAGCGAAAACAGAATTGGAAGTAAGTTTAAAATAGATCTTCTGGTTCGTCACGGTCTTGGGTCCGTTGGTACAGTTCAGTGAGATCTTGATGATACTTTTAGCAGGTCCGAGGTCGGCATGATTGTATATCAGTGAACTCCAGGAATAATTCCAGCTGGAATAGACCGGCATTCCGGTTGAAACTGTTCCGCTGCCTATCTCCACATAATTCTGGGATTTTACATGCAAGGTGAGTGTCGCCATCAAAATCACGAGACACCATTGAGAGAAAAAATTTTTAGTCATCATAAATATTTTTAGAATTTAACCAGTTGTAAAATTCCATATTTAATCAATTGGTTTTCCTGGCAACAAGTTCGGATTCGTGAATTCGCACCTGTCCGGGCTGGTTACAAAGTGAAAAATGATCTCTTCAGCCTGGTCAACCAGGAACACCTGTTGTTAATACAGGACAGGAATTGCCTAACTTTGCATCAAAGTAAGAAGATATCAGCACGCTCATAACCATATTGTTCGCCCTGCCGGTTTATCAATGCCTGGTACTGACCATCCTGTTGTTTATTTCCAGGTCGGAGACAGGCGGATCCGCCAGGATCATATTCGGGGTTTTCAACCTGCTGCTTTCCATCTATTTTGTTTTCAACCTGCTTTACAGGGTAAAAGCCTTTGATGCGATCGCCTGCATTTACTATCCAATCCTCCCTGTTATCCTGTGTTTAATCCCCACTTTCTACCTCTATATCCTGTCAATCACGTGCAATAACTTCCGGTTTACACGCCGGCATGCCATCCACTTTCTTCCGGCCATAGTAGTTCTCATTCTGAATACTCCATTTTTGTTCATCCCATTCTCCCAAAAAATTGAATACCTGTCCTTTACTTACGGATCCCTGCAATCCAATCCCCTGATCCTGTACCTGCTCATCATTTATATTATCGCCATTTACCTGATCATTAATATTCAATTGGTGTTTTATCTGATCCTGACGATCCGGCAATACCGCAGGCACTTATCATTTATCGAAAATCATTATTCCTATACTGAACAGATCGATACGGCATGGACCAAATCGTTCATGATATCCTTCCTGGTCTTTTTCATTATCAATAACTTGCTTTATGTAATTGGTTTCAGGCAGCATCCTGTTGCCGGTATTCTGTATACCGTTTCCATGCTGGGCATCACCTTGTTTGCCGGTGTCCGCGGGTTAAACCAGAAAGAAATTTCAGTCAGTGTTGAGGCAGATAATGACGAATTAATGCCCATCCCCCCGGATGAAACAGGATCAATACCGGGCGATTTGTCTCATGACCCGGAAGAAGTGAAAATCAGGACGACCAAATACCAGGGGTCTGCGCTGACTGATGAGCAGAAACGTGTCCTGGTTGAAAAGTTGGGGTCGATCATGCAGAATGAGAAGGTCTTCACTCAAAGTAACCTGACCATCGACGACCTGGCACAGCGCCTGGAGACGAACAGTAAATATATCTCACAAATAATCAATGAGTTTTATCATCAGAACTACTATAATTATGTTAATTCTTACCGCATTAACGAGGCCAAGTTGCTTCTTGCCAATCCTGCCAGCGACAAATATTCGATCCTGGGGATCTCCAACATGGCAGGTTTTGCATCAAAATCAACCTTTAATAATGCTTTCAGGAAATTTACCGGGATAACACCCAGTGAATTCAGGGACCAGCGTGAGAAAAAGGCATTACCGGATAAATAAAAAGTCAATCAATTATGAAAATTTCACTTCCACCAAAAACGATTTTGCTCCCCTCCCCTGTGCTTATCATTGGAACATACGGCCCCGATGGTATGCCAAATATGATGAATGCCGCCTGGGGTGGAATCGCATCAAGCAAGCCGCCATGTATCAGTGTATCTATCAGGGAGGCGACACTTAGTTATCACAACATCAAACAGACGGAGGCATTCACAATAAATATTCCCTCTGAAAAGTATCTTAAAGAGGCCGATTTTGTGGGCATGGTATCCGGAAGAGATTTCGATAAATTCAAATTGACCGGCCTCACCCCCGAAAGGAGCAAACTGGTCAATGCCCCGATTGTACAGGAGTTTCCCTATACCCTTGAATGCAAACTGGTCAGACAGGTTGATCTTGGCTCGCATACAATGTTCATTGGAGAAATTATCGGAATGATCGCTGATAGCGAAGTTCTGAATCCGAAACAACTTCCGGACATTGAGAAAGTCAGACCCATGTTGTGGGGTTCATTCGGAAGTATGGCCTATTATACTATCGGGAATAAACTTGGTGATTCCTTTTCTGCCGGAAACGAATTAAAACAAAAATGATTTAAGGAGATTACGAGACGGCAGGCAAGGAAACACAATGTATACAAAGATAATCCTTGTGATCTTAGTGCAGATCTTTGTGTTCTTTGTGGTTAACATTATTAGCAAGGATAAAATTTAGTTTGTTGAAACCCCTTCGGGTGAAAAAATAAAATTCAAACAGTCTCTTAATTAAACGAGAATTATGTTCGATTTTTGCATAACAACCAATACCGAATGAAAACACGGATTTTTCTTATTTTATCTTTTTGCCTGTTTGCAATAAGCAACCTCTTAGCACAGGCTATTACAATTGCAGCCGCAGCAGATCTCCGGTTTGTAATGGACGAACTTTCAATGGAATTTAAAAAAACCCATCCTGAGATCAAGGTTGATGTAATTTATGGTTCATCCGGGAACCTGTACCAACAAATTGTAAACCAGGCTCCGTTCAATATTTTTTTTTCCGCAGATATTTCATATCCTCAAAAATTGGATTCACTGCATTTAGCCGGGAGTAAACCAAAATTATATGCGATTGGTCATTTGGTACTATGGAGTTCTTCATTGGATGTTTCAAAGGGGATTGACTTGTTAACCAATCCTGATGTTAAAAAAATTGCCATTGCCAATCCCAGGGTTGCACCTTATGGAAAACGCGCAATAGAATGTTTAAAATACTACGGACTGGACAATACGGTCAAAGAAAAAATTGTCGAAGGTGAAAATGTGTCTCAGGCAGCACAGTTTGTCTTAACAGGAAATGCGGAAGTTGGATTAATTGCTCTTTCACTGGCCCTATCACCGGAGATGAAAGCCAGGGGAAAATATTTTTCAATAGATGAAAAGAGTTACTCAAAATTAGAACAGGCGTATGTAATTATTAAAAAATCCGAAACCAACAAGGATGTTAACCTGTTTATTCAATTCATCGAAACAGAGAATGCCCGAAAGTTATTCAGCAAATACGGTTTCAAACTCACTCATGAAAATTAATCGTCACTTCAACGATGAATGAAGCCTTTTTCCAGACATTCTGGATTTCAATAAAATTAGCATCACTCACAACGATTATACTATTTTGTGCCGGTATTCCTATCGCCTATTTTTTGACTTATTCCTCGTTCCGTTTAAAAGTTATTTTACAGGCATTCGTGAGTATGCCGTTGGTTTTACCGCCTTCCGTTTTAGGATTTTATTTATTGCTGGCTTTCAGTCCCAATTATTGGTTTGGAAATTTCTTTAATCAATACCTTGGTATTCGGCTGGCATTTTCATTTCCCGGAATATTAATCGGTTCAATAATTTTTAATCTGCCCTTCATGGTAAATTCCATTCAAACCGGATTCAGCAATTTGCCAGTCTCTCTTAAAGACGCTTCTTACACATTAGGGAAATCCAGGTTGACCACCATCTTCAGGGTTTTATTACCAAACATTAAACCGGCTCTGCTGACCGGTGTATGTTTAACATTCGCACATACCATCGGTGAATTCGGGGTGATTCTTATGATAGGTGGAAATATTCCGGGCAAAACAAGGGTCGCTTCTTTAGCGGTTTATGATGAAGTGCAGGCACTAAATTTCGATATGGCAAACAAGTATGCCATATTCCTGTTTCTATTCAGTTTTGTCGTGTTGGTTTTTATATACAGTGTAAATCGGGAATACTTGAAATGGAAGAGGTTTTAATCGATTTGCATGTACGAAAAAAAATTCATACCAATAACGGTATAGAAGTATTAGATATTCATTTAAGAATTCCCCAATACGACCTTGTTACACTTTTTGGAAAATCAGGTGTCGGGAAAACCACGCTTTTAAGAATTATTGCGGGGCTAACGCAACCCGACAGTGGATATATCAAAGTAGGAGATGAAATTTGGTATGACAGCACACAAGCAATCAACGTTAAACCCCAACAGCGAAACATCGGATTTGTTTTTCAGGATTATGCCTTGTTTCCCAACATGACTGTAAAGGAACAGCTTTTATATGCCAGCTCACAAAAAGAGACCTGGTATATTTCAGAGCTATTGGATGTTTTCCATCTTAAAGGTTTATGTAACAGAAAACCGGAGAAACTTTCGGGGGGACAACAGCAACGATTGGCAGTAGCACGGGCGTTGGCACGAAAACCTCAAATATTACTGTTAGATGAACCATTATCAGCATTAGACACTGAGACGAGGTATATGCTGCAACATGAGATTTTACAGGCTCATAAAAACTTTCAAGCTACAACGCTATTGGTGAGTCACGATATTGATGAAGTTTACAAGTTATCGGATTTTGTTTATGTAATCGGGAACGGGAAAATCAAGAAACAAGGAAAGCCAGGTGATGTTTTTGACAGTACAAAAATTAAAACGGATATTCAACTAGTCGGCGTAATTCTATACATTGAAAATAATATTCTGACTGTTTCCGTGAACAATACTATTACGAAAATAATTTTCCCCATTGAAGAAATTGAAAATCTTAAAATCAATGACAAGATTTTAATTACAGCAAAAGCAACCCATCCAGTGATACGGAAACTCACAAATGAAGAACTCCTTTAGAGGCTGTTTATAAAGTTGCCAATTTCAGCAGAATGATCCACGGGTTAAAAATATCACCTCTGTTTAGCCGGCATAATTCATGATCTATCCTTTGCATTCTTAGCGATTAGCTTAACAATCTTCGCGGTTTGTTTTTTAACACTGAGAACGCAATGACTGCGCAAAGTCCGACATTATTGCAGCACGCTACAAATTTATCCTCCGAAGGAGGACGTGCGACTGGAATAGAAATCCGGAATCTGAGATCAGAAATCAGAGGTGTGAAGTGCGAAATATTCCGATTTACATTTGTTAGAAATCATGCTGACATCAAATATTTTTATATATTTGTTTAGGTATTACTGTATCCATTATACATACGACAGATCTTTTCCGGGAACGACGAAAGCCGGAAAAACATTAATCAAACTTAATCCTTCAGATCATGCATCTTTTATTCATTTCATTAGTAACGATTTTTGCCGGTACGCTTCTGCTGGCAAAATTCAAGAAAGACCAGCCCGGTAAATTCTTTGCCTTTATCTCCTGGTTCTTTATTATCGTCGGGTTTATGCTTTTCATCGGTTTTATTGCCGGCGGTATCTGCCGGATGTCGCACCACGGTTGCATGGGTCGGCCAGGTTGTCAGCATGAAATGATGATGAAACAAGGCGGCCCCGGAATGCCTGATGGTTGTTGCGGCCCGGGGGGCATGGAAAAGGGAATGTGCCCGAAAGGTCACGGATGCATGCCGGGTGACAGTACTATGAAATGCTGCCCCCGACACATGATGAAGTGCGATTCCATGAAAATGGCAGTACCAAAAAAATAAAACTCCATCAGAATAAGTAATCACTAAAAACCTGTATTATGAAACCCAAACATTTTTACATCGTTTTTTTATCTGCATTGCTCCTGGTTTCCTTCTCCTGCAAAAAGAAAGACACCACAGTAACAACACCACCACCTACTGCATCCCTCAATGCTGCATACACAGGGGGCACCCTTGTTTACGCCCAGATGCAAACTTTTATGACCTCAACAATCACAATTGCTGCCGATTCGGGACATGTTTTTTATTTCCCCAGTGGTGACTCTGCATCTCTTAAACCAATAGTACCACCTCTTAAACCAATAATAACTACCGACTATCCATGGCTCGGACCCGATGCAAACGGTTATTATTACCGCTCTTTTAGCAGCACCGGGTATTTATATTACGAACGAATACACCTGGGTGATACCATCGATTACT
>CAIKNA010000253.1 GCA_903828645.1 uncultured Bacteroidales bacterium | reverse complement strand
CTGAATTCAGGATTAATTCCTGAATGCTGTCGGATGTTGACCAGGATCTCAATGGAATATAAATCCCACAACAAAGGTCTGACCCTTTGTCATTGGAAGTGTTACACAACTTTGGAAATAAGTTACATTATTCAGAGACTCTCCAAAGTTATGCGACGCTTATGCTTAAGGTTCTTAAAATGGGAAGGAGTAAGCCCTGTCATTTTCTTGAACTGATTCGACAGGTGGGACACACTGCTGTAATGAAGCCTGAATGCAATTTCGGTAAGACTGAGCTCGTCATATACGAGCAACTCTTTGACTTTTTCAATTTTATGGGCAAGGAAGAAATTCTCGATGGTTATTCCTTTAACTTCAGAGAAGATATTGGCAAGAAAAGAGTAACTATGGTTGAGTTTCTCGCTCAGGTATTCAGAAAGGTTTACCTTGAGCTGGTCGTCATTATAATGAACCAGTTCAATGATGATTGTTTTTATTTTTTCGACCAGGATGCTTTTTTGATCATCCATCAATTCCAGGCCGGTCTTTCTGAGGGCAAGATCCAATGCGGCTAATTGCACCGGTGATAAATCCTCCATCGTTTCAACTTCGCCCAGCTCCACAGTTGTATAATGCAACCCGAGTTTTTTAAGTTCAGATTTCACGACCATCTTGCACCGGATGGTCACCATGTATTTGATAAAGATCTTCAGTTTATTACGAAATTGTCCTTACGAAAAAGGGGAAAAAACAAAGATACATCAATCTTGCGATGATTTCAAGTTCTTTTCATTCCCGGGAAGAAAAGGAAATCAACAATATGTTGGGCAAATATGGTTTTCATGTTCAGTTTTACAAGGTGAGGGTTGGTTCGTGTTTATTGTATCGCCCTCCGTGCTTTTAAAATGTACTTTGCCGTGTCGAGCGGGCTGATGCCTTTATACGGGCGGATCACGCCCTGTTCGTCGGTACACTCCCGGTAACCGCAAAAGTGAGTGGATATCCTGGCTTTGCCTCCTGACCTGGAGCTCAGTTTCACGGGGAAATCAAGCGAAGTGGCCAGCGGCATGATCCCGCTTAAAGTAAACCGGCCATTATCCATCTCCGGGCTTTCGAAGGAGCCCCGTATGCGGGTAATGTCGCTCGTGATCACGCCAAGCAGATCTTCCGGGGCATTGATATGAAAACGGATCATCGGTTCCAGCAGCGTAGTACCCGCGTTGACGAGTCCGTCCATGATTCCCATTGGGGTTGCAACGACGAAATCGCCAGCCCTGGTATGAACGGTATGATCTTCGCCTTCGGCCAGTGTGATCTTCAGATCCGTTACTTCCCAACCTTTGATCCCTTGCTTAAGTGCACTTTTGATGGTTCGCTCCACTTCCTTCTGGTATTTCTGCTGGATGTTATTCACCGGGACCACACTTTTATAAACAACTCCGCTGCCTCTTTCACCGGGTTCGATGCGGAATCTCATGATTGCCCAGCAGGGCTTGGGCATCCAGTACCTGACAAAACCCTCGCTTGCAGATGATGGCGTTTCCTGGTAAATAACGGTCGGGTTTTCAAATTTCGCTTCAATGCCAAACCGGTCGGCCAGGATGCGCTCCAGCACTTCCATCTGGATCCAGCCCATGATCCTGACAAGCAACTCCGATTCATCGCGAAGCCACTCGAATTCGAGTGAAGGATCCTCGGCGGCAAGTTCCTGCATGGCTTCGGCAAGGGCGGGATAATCCTTTTGATTGACGGCTTTTATTTGCACAATTAACAACGGAATCCGCAACTTCACTTCGGCAGGAATACGTTCATGACCGGTTCCCAGCAGATCGCCTACGCTGGCGCTGGCAAGCCCGCTGATCCCGGCAATATCGCCCGCTTCGGCAGTTCCGATATCCTCGAACCGCCCGGGGAAGATCCTGCGCACCTGCGTGACCTTCTCTTCAACCTGTTTTGTTGCATTAAAAACAACTTCCCTGTTGGTGATCGTACCATTGAATAACCTCACATAAGCGATCTTCCCCATGATCTTGTCATGGCCGATTCCATAAACCAGCGCGGAAAGCGGTTTCCCGGGATCACCGCCGGGTGGTGGCAAATATTTAACAACAGCATTCAGCAGTTCTTCCATACCGAGCCCCAGTTTTGCAGCTCCGAACAATAGCGGAAATACTTCACACGACCGGACCAGGTGGATCAATTGCTCATCGAGTTCATGAAACGAGAGTTTTTCTCCTTCAAGATATTTGTTCAGCAATGCTTCATCGGTGGCAACAATTCGCTCTACCAGGTGATCCTGAATAAATTCTGAACTCCAGAGATCACGGATGCCGGCATCATTGCCGCCTTCCTGCGAGGTCTCCTGAAGAGAAAGCGGTTTTACCTTTAATTCTTTTTCGATGGACATGATCACAGATTCAGAATCGGCTCCAACCCTGTCGATCTTATTGATGAAAAACATCACCGGGATATGACGTTGCCGCAAAGCAGCCCAGAGTGTTTCAGTGTGTGCCTGGATGCCTTCAACGGCAGAAATCACCAGGATGACGCCATCAGGGATACGCATGATCCGTTCAACATCTGCGGAAAAATCAACATGGCCCGGAGTATCTGCCAGGTTGATCCGGGTTTGATCCCATTGAAATGAAGTATGGGCCGAGCACACGGAAATACCCCGTTCCCGTTCAACCGGGAGATTGTCAGTCTGCGCTGTACCCTGGTCTACATTCCCGGGTTTTTTTAGTTGTCCCCCAAGAAACAGGAATTGTTCGGTAATAGTTGTCTTCCCTGCATCAGCATGGGCCATGATGGCGATGTTACGAATGGATTTCTTCATCTTATTACAAACAGATCAAGCGCGAAAGCAAGAATGGTCCCGGCGAGATAGCAAAGCAGATCGGTCCACACAAAGTTATTCCCGAGTATCAGCGCGCCCACAACCGTACTCCTGATCGCATTGATCCATCCTGCCTGGTAAAGCTGACTTATCTCTACCAGTACCGAAAGCCCAAGGCACACGAAGGCATTCCATAAGGCTGACTTATCCGGAAAAAATATCCGGAGGACATAATAAAGCGCAAATGACCAGAGGGCATCACCGGCGTATTCCACAATGAAATGGGGCAGCTGCCCGGGAAATCTGCGTGACAGGATCCCAAGTATCCCTGCCATGATTGCCAGGAGGAGAGAAGTTGCACGCTGAAGGGAAATCCGCATAATATATATACTGCTTAGGGGGTCGATACAGGGTGAATTTTCTTTCAATGTTATAAAAAAAACAAACTAAAATTTACATAATTTTATAGCGTAGCAAAAAATTTGTATCACCTGAGCTTTGTTGGTCGATCATTATTCAGGAATCAAACATCAGATTTTTCGGTTGTGAATGACTTCAGTAAAGATCATACATAAAAATAATAAATACGAGCTATGAAAATAACGATTGTCGGCAGCGGATATGTTGGTTTGGTAACCGGGACCTGCTTTTCTGAAGTAGGGATTGATGTCACCTGTGTGGACATCGATAAAACAAAGATCGAGAACCTGAAAAAAGGGATTATCCCGATTTACGAACCCGGGCTTGAAGAAATGGTTCACCGGAACCAGAAGAAGGAAAGGTTGCATTTTACTACAAGTTTAGCCGAATCATTGCAGGAATCAGAGGTCGTTTTTATCGCTGTCGGTACGCCGCCGGATGAAGACGGAAGTGCCGATCTGAAATATGTTCTCGGTGTCGCAGCTGAATGCGGCCGGCACATGAACGACTACCTGCTGATCGTTACCAAGAGTACAGTCCCTGTGGGAACTGCAAACAAAGTCCGGAACGCGGTCCAGGAGGAGTTGAAAAAACGTGGTTCATCCATCGAATTTGATGTTGCATCAAATCCCGAATTCCTCAAGGAAGGCGCG
>CAIKNA010000252.1 GCA_903828645.1 uncultured Bacteroidales bacterium | reverse complement strand
TGTGTTGCATCGATCACGTTGATCAAGGCAGAGTAATAAAGAACAGTGGCCGTAGAGGTGATTGCCCTGTTGATATCTCTTGATACGGTAGAATTTGTACCGGGGAGTTTTGTTTTATAACCGCTTGAAGTTGACAGGCCGGGATAGGATAGATTGCCGGTGTAAATGTCAATAGTGGTTGTCTGTCCGGTAGATACGCTATGCGTGGTCCAGTTGTTCGACGAGGTTCCGGCTATCCCGTTCCCCCCGATGTAAGCTGGTGGTGCGTAATTAAAATCCTCATAAAGAATCTGTCCTATTCCCAGGACGCTGAACCCGAAGGCCATGACAACGAGTAATAAATACTTTTTCATACGATTGTGTTTTTCGTGAATAATTTATACAAAAATAGAAATTTAACAGGAATGAAATCTACAAAAGTTCAGAATTAATGATAAATTAACATCTAAAAGCAGACCCGCTCCGCAAGATACCCCTGGACATATTCCGCAATCGCCGATTCGAGGGTGTAAAAGGGTTTTGAATATCCGGCAGCGTGCAGTTTTTCCATCCTTGCCTCCGTGAAATACTGGTACTTGTCGCGGATATCCATGGGTGTGTCTATGAATTCAATGGCAGGAGGAAGGTCGAGGGCTGCGAATACGGCATTTGCCAGATCAAGGAATGTACGTGCCTTTCCGGTACCCAGGTTATAAATGCCGTTGGCTGCATGGTTTTTCATGAGAAAATAGAGAACGTCAGTCACATCCTTTACATAAATAAAGTCCCGCAGCTGCTCCCCGTCGCGGTATTTGGGGTTATGCGACCGGAATAACCGCACCGCTCCTTTCCCGGGTCCGCCTGCCTGCCCGGCTGCCTGGTTAAACGCATGAAAGACCACCGAAGCCATCCTTCCCTTGTGATACTCATTGGGCCCGAATACGTTGAAGAATTTCAGCCCGTACCATCTTGGCGGGGTTTCCGGCTGTTGCAGTGCCCATTTGTCAAAATCGTTCTTCGAAATGCCGTAAGGGTTCAGCGGGTGCAACCGTTTGCTGAGACTGTCGTCAGCGTCGTCATAGCCAAGTGTTCCATCGCCATAAGTCGCGGCCGAGGATGCATAGACCAGGGGAATGCCATATTTGCTGCATGCAAGCCAGACTTTCCTGGAATAATCAAGGTTTAACTCGTCAAACACCGCCATGTTGAATTCGGTTGTGTCGGTGCGTGCGCCGATATGGAAAATAAATTCCACCTCACCGGCATGGATGTCCAGCCAGGGAAAGAACAGGCTGCGTTCAACTTTTTCATTGTAAATTTTGCGGGCAATGTTCGGATGTTTTTCGGTCCTGGAAAAATCATCCACAAGGATGATATTTTTAAATCCTTTGTTGTTGAGTTTGCCCACCATGCAACTCCCTATAAATCCAGCGGCTCCTGTAACTACAATCATTTTTCCCGAATTAGAATCTTTTCACAAAAATAGACAAACTAAAGCGTAAATTGTAAAGGATTGTAATTTTCTGATTACTTTTACATCCCGGTTTCAGCAATGGCTGATAATGTTTATATCCATTGTGTATCGTTTATGGGAAATCCAATTGTTGATCTCACACTAAATTCAACCAAATAATAAAAATTAAATTATGAAAAAGTCACACTTCATGCATGGGTTGCGGAATATCATGACACTGGTTGTCACCTTGTCTTTTCTCCCCATGTTGCTCAATGCCCAGGATAAAGGAACCATCAAGGATCCCCGTGATGGCCGGGTTTATAACTGGGTGAAAATCGGAACTCAGACCTGGATGACCCAAAACCTGAAGTTCAATGCCCCTGTGGGAAGTTGGGCTTATAACAATGATTCTGCCAATGAAGTGAATTATGGCAGGCTTTATTCGTGGAAAGCAGCCCAGACTGCCTGTCCGAAAGGCTGGCATTTGCCCTCAGATAAAGAATGGGGAGTGCTGATCCAGTCGCTCGGCGGAAGCGCTGGAGCCGGGTTAAAGATGCAGTCGATGGATACCATTGGAAAAGCGCATCCTGCTGCAGTTGCACCGGCCAATGCCATATCCACTTTGTTGGGTGGTGTAAGGCATCCCGATGGCACCTGTATCGGGCTCAATTCATGGGGTGGCTGCTGGTCGGCCGGCAAGGTCAATGATACCATTGCCAACAATGTACTCTTTGTGCATGGTTCCAAAGAGATGGGGCTCAGCACCAATGATAAAAATGCCGGGTTCTCTGTAAGATGTATGAAAAGCAAATAAACTCATCCCGCTGCCTCTTTCCCGCCAGGGAAAGAGGCAGCGGGATGGAATTTGTAATAAGGAATCGTTGACATGTCTGATACAATTCTGGGAATAGGCTCCCGTATTAAACACCCTCAATTCGGGAAAGGTGTGATCATCCAGGTTCGATCTGATGCCTGGGAAATTACCTTTATCGAACATGGGACAAGGTTGATCCTGCGTGAGTACGTGGGATTGGAAATCATCGAGGCTGTGGAGACTTCACCGGAGATGGTTACCTATGAGAAAATTGAGAAAAGCCTGATCCGCGTGCTTCAGCGTTTCAGCGACATCCATGAAACTGTTCCCCTTGGCACGAAATGGACCGGTGGCAAACTGGTCATGTACCCGGGTGAACCCGGACTAAAGGAGAAGGAGGTTCCCATGGAGACCTTTTTTCATAAGATCGTGATGGTTCGCGACCGCCTGAGGGTGTTGGAGCAAAAACTGAATGCCAGCGAACTCACAGACCAGGAGAAGGTTGATATGCAGCAATATATCACCAGAATTTATGGCAGCCTGACTACGTTCAACGTGCTGTTTAAAAACAAGGACGACCAGTTCGCAGGGGAACACGCCGGGTAATACATCCGTCACTTGTCAGGCGTTCCTTGTCACTTGTCATTAGTCATTTGTCACCCCTCACGACTTCATCTCCAGAATCCCTGCAACTCCTCCAGCGTTTCCCGCTCTTTCAGAATTTCAAAGCGATCTGCACGGTAACCCACGATTCTCGGCGTTTGGCGGCTATTGTAACG
>CAIKNA010000251.1 GCA_903828645.1 uncultured Bacteroidales bacterium | reverse complement strand
GTCGATACCACGAGGATTAGCTACCTTTTCCCGGGTGTATACCGTTTCCGCTGGGTTATCTCGAACGGGGTTGCCTGTCCGCCAAGTGTATCCGACACCCGTGTCATTGTCGCTGCGACGACACCAACCCTGGCTGATGCTGGACCTGACCAGACGGTCTGCTACGGCGGGGCCATCATGCTGCAAGGAAACTCACCGGTTTTAAACGAGTGGGGGTTGTGGACAGTCTCACCTCCAGGTCCGACGTTTTCTGATCCGACTATTCCAAATCCGGTTGTCAAAAATTTGGCATTAAATACGTTGTACACGTTTACGTGGAAAATTTCCAATTCGTGCGGTTTCACAACAGATGATGTGAATATCCAGACAACGTTTGACCTTGGTCCCGGGAAGGCCAATGCCGGACCTGACCAGTGTATTACCAATGTTGCCACGACAACAACGACCCTGGCCGGAAATGACCCGGCTCCGGGAACCGGAATCTGGCGCCAGGTTTCTGGTTCTACGGTAACAATTTCAAATCCGACATGGTTCAATACATCGGTTACAGGACTTACCACCGGAAGTTTCCAGTTTGAATGGGTCATTACCAACAGCAGCGGATGTATCTCCATAGCCGATACCGTGATGGTTACCATCACCGACCCGATTATCCCAGCCACTGCCGGTCCCGACCAGAATATTTGCGGAACTTCAGTCCAACTGGCCGGAAATGTGCCGGATGATCCTGCTGAAACCGGTCTCTGGACCCAGACATCGGGAAATGCCGGACCTGTCATTGAACAGCCCAACTCTCCAACCACCATTGTATCAAATCTGACCACGGGTTTTTACCAGTTTAACTGGACCATTAACGATGGCGCATGCGCATCCAGTTCCGATTCCGTGATTATCAGGGTAAGCCTGCCACCGAGCATTGCGCAGGCAGGCCCCGACAGGCAGCTATGCGGAAAAGACACCGTGGACCTGGCTGCTGGAGCGCCGACTGCAGGCACAGGCACTTGGAGCATACTCTCAGGACCGAACTCCCCGACATTTTCAAGTCTTAGCAATCCCAATGCCCATGTTTCAGGTCTCATCACGGGCATCTATACTTTTAGATGGACTGTTACCGGCGGGCCCTACTGCCCGAACAGCACCGATGATGTTGTCATAACCGTTTACACCAATGCCTATGCCGGAACTGACAAGTCATATTGCGATGCCACTACGGTCGAACTCACCGGGAATACAGGCAGTGTTGGAGTATGGAACAATATCAGTGGTCCCAGCGTGCCGGCCATCACACCAACGAATCCCGTCTCCAACAAATCGACAGCATCACCTTTGGTTACGGGAACCTATGAATTCAGGTATACCGTTTCCTACCCGGGGTGTTCGAGCAAAGACAGTGTGTTAATAACGATTTCAGGACAGCCGACAACTGCCTATGCCGGGCCGGAACAATTTGTTTGCAAAACTCCAACTTATTATGTTTCCCTGCATGGAAATAAGCCTGCGACAGGTCATGGCACAGGCATTTGGTCTAGGATCTGGCCGGTTAGCGACCCGGGTGCATCGTTTTCCAATCCGTTGGATTCACTGGCTACCTATGGTCCGGCATCTGCTGGATTGTATATATTTAAATGGACCATCACCGACGGAACATGCACCAGTTCTTCAGATGTCAGGGTCAACTTATATGATCCTCCAACTCCCTCCAATGCCGGCAGTAACCAGGAAGTTTGCGGAACAAGCACGACCCTTGCCGCCAACCAGCCAACGGCCGGTATTGGCCAATGGACCCAGGTTTCGGGCCCGAACACTGCAATATTTACTTCGGAGATTTTGTACAATACGACTGTTACCGGGCTGATTGAAGGACCCTATGTATTCAGGTGGACAATTACCAATGGAACTGTTTGCGCTCCATCCAGTTCAACCGTTACGATCAATGTACATACGAACCCGGGCACCCCGCTGGCGGGCAATGACCAGCAATTCTGCGAAACGACGCTGACAGCACACCTCACAGGAAATGTAATTTCGCCGGGCACTGGCCGCTGGTATCAGAAGCTGACAGATCCACTGATGGGTGTGACCTTTGCCAACAATACGGATCCAACCACGATTGCCACTTTCCCCGGCCCGGGCACATTTCATCTTATTTGGGAGGCAACCAATCAATACACACTTCCCGCCATTGGAAGTTGTATTTTAACAGATACCGTGACCATCGTGATCGATCGCAATCCTTCTGCATCCATTGCAGGTACGGATTTTGTGAAATGCCAGTTTGTGCCGGTTTACCTGAACGCAACGGCACCTGCCATCGGTGTGGGTACCTGGACCGTTAACCCAATCAGCACAGGCCCCGGCCCGATTACCTTTGTAAGCCCTCATTCACCTACCACCCAGGTGCTTGGAACAAGCAAGGGTGTGTACAAGTTTAACTGGACCGTTGCAAACGGTCTTTGCCTCCCAAGCGTCGATACTGTTCAGGTAAGCATTCTTGATGCGCCGCCGGTTGCTATTGCTGGTCCCAACCAGAGTATATGCAACGGAACAACGACATTCATGGCAGGCAACTCCCCGGGAGCTTCACCCAACTTCGGAACCTGGACACAAATCGATGGCCCTGCGGTGCTTGGATTTGCAAATGCCAACAGCCCGGCAACATTGGTTACCGGCCTTACCATCCAGGGCACCTACACCCTCAGATGGACCATCTCCAACGGGGATTGTTCAACATATGATGAAATCGTAATAACAAAATATCCTGACGTGACAATTACCTGCTCAGGAGATGTCACAATTTGTACCGGGGGAACCCAAACGCTGACTGCAACTACCTCCGGTGGTTCAGGCACCTATACATACCAGTGGGAATCAAGTTTTACGGGAAGCGATCCATGGAAAAAAATCACCGGTGCGACCAATGCCAGTTATACAACACACGTTCTGACAGCTGATAGCGCAACCTATTTCCGCGTTACAGAAAAGTGCGGATTGCAGACATGCATGATTCATGTAACCGTGGTTCCCGACCCGGTAATTGTTTCCGTTTCCCCGAGTCCGACGATTTGCAAGGGAGCGACCACCACATTGACTGTGACTGCCAGCGGCGGAACGCCCGATTTATTATACCAGTGGTATACAGGGACATCATGCGGCGCGACCACGAATGTGATTTCAGGAGCCACCAACAGCAGCTATGCAACTCCTGCGCTCTCCTTTACCACTTTTTACAGGGTCAAAGTGTGGTCTTCCGGAAACGGGTGCGGTACGGTTTATTCTGATTGCATGCCGGTTTATGTTCCCATTATCACACTTCAGCCAACAGGAACGGTACTGTGCTCAGGAGGAACGCATACCATGACGGTTGCGGCCTCCTCTACGGGAGGCAGTGAAACATACACATACCAATGGCAGTATTCCACAACAATTTCACCTTACGACTGGCACAATGTTACCGACGGAACCGGAGGAAATTCAACTACTTACACAACGGCAGTCCTGACCACCGGAGACTATTATTACCGGTGCGTCATTTCCATTACCAGCCCGGTTGGCTGTGCCGACCTGGAAACAAACCCGGCATATGTCCAGGCATTTAATGATCCGATCGTTCAAAGTCAGTCGGGCAATAAGGAGATCTGTCAGGCGACAACAGGCTCCTTCTTCGTCAATGTCACCGGAGGAACCGGAACTGTCGGTTATCAATGGCAGACCGGAACCAATTCGATCGCCCCTCCTGCAACTACTTGCCTCGAGGCGGATACCTGGACCAATATTCCAGGTGCAACCAGCAATACCTACACTACGCCAACGATGAATACCCCGGGAAAATATTTTTACCGTTGTTATGTTACCCAAACCGGTGTCGGTTGCGGACCTGTGGCCTCTGATTGCATCCAGTTAACAGTCGATCCGATACCTGATGTATTTGCCACAAACCAAACACAAACTTTCTGTTCGGGAAGTTCCAGTGCAACCATGGTTCTGACCAGTTCTGTGGCCGGAACAACCTATGCCTGGACCAGGAATACACCAGCCGGAATATCCACCGCACAACTCACCACCGGATCGGGGGATATCACCGGTTTTGTATTTACAAATTCCCTCACGGCACCGGTTACCGTAACCTACACCATCACTCCTACCGGCCCGCTGCCGACTTCCTGTGTCGGAACACCAATTCATGCCACCGTCACGGTTGACCCTATCCCAACAGTTAACAGCGCCTCTTCCAAAACGATATGCAACAATACCACTGTCGGGTATACCCCAACATCCCTGGTTACAGGGACTACCTTTGCCTGGACGGCAGTATTGACAACCGGAAGCATTACCGGGTTCAGTACAAGTGGCACAGGTGCGATCAACGATATCCTGGTGAACCCGGGAACCACCGCCGGGTCTGTAACCTACACCATCATCCCTACAGGTCCCGCCCCATCGTTCTGTGCAGGTCCTGCGTTTCCTCTTGTGGTTACGGTTGAACCCACTCCTGATGTCTCTGCAACCCCGGCTACTGAAACATTTTGCAGTGGAGGTACTACTGCAATCGTGTTAAACACGACCGTTCCGGGAACAACTTATTACTATGCAACACCCACTATCATACCCGGAGGGACCGGCAGTGTTACGGGGGTAAGTTTCAGAAATACACCCGGTAATACGGATGATATCCGCGATCACCTGGTCAATATCACAGCGGCCATTCAAACGGTAACTTACAATGTCTACCCGGTTATCAATGGGTGCATCGGAACTGCCATCCCTGTTGTGATCACCGTAAACCCGGTGCCAATAGTGACCAGCAACCTGGCCCAGACGCTTTGCGTCAATGCCTCTTATAATGCAACAGCAAATCTGCCCTTGACGACAACACCGGCAATGAGTAACGTCATCTTTACCTGGCCGGCACCACCTTTGCTTACAGGCGGAATGACCTATACCGACCATGGAACAGGTTCGACCATTGTTGATGATTACCATAATGCAACAAATAGTCCCCAAACTGCCACTTACAGCGTAACGCCCACAGCACCGGCCCCTCTGGGAGGATGCACCGGGTTGGCAAGGGATGTAGTGATTACCGTTAATCCCAGGCCAAATGTAACGCCCAATCCCTCTTCTGAAACAATCTGTAATAATACGGCGACGAATATTGCGCTGACCACGACCATTACAGGAGTGGCTGTTACTTATTCATGGACTGCCGCCCTGATCGGCGGTACCGCATCCGGTTACTCAGACGGATCAGGCACACCCATCGTGCAAACTCTGCACAATACTTCGAATGCCCCGGCAACTGTAAGATATACCATAACACCTGCCATTGGAGTTTGCACAGGAACAGCAGTAACCGTTGATGTTATTGTTAATCCTTCGGGAGAAGTGGACCAGCCGGGAAACCAGGTGAAGTGTAACGCAACGAGCACGGCAGCGGTGAATTTTTCCACTACGAACACCATTGGAACCACTACCTATACCTGGTCCAATGACAATATAGCCATTAACCTTGCCGCAAGCGGAACCGGCAACATTCCTTCGTTTACTGCAACAAATACAAGCAATGCACCCATTATCGGCACGATTGAAGTTACCCCGCATTTTACCTATGCAGGGACGACCTGTGACGGGACTTCGAAATATTTCCTGATTACCGTGAACCCCACCGGGCAGGTAAATGATCCGGCCGACCAGGTGGTTTGCAACAATACCTCCACCTTGGTAACTTTTGGTACAGCGAATTCAGGAGGTACAACCACGTATGCCTGGACAAACGATAATACTTCCATTGGTTTGTCTGCCAATGGAAGCGGAAATATATCTTTTACCGCAACCAATACCACTTCGGCACCCATTGTAGCAAATTTAGAAGTTTTTCCGACTTTTTTAAACGGAGGAACTCCCTGCACAGGACCTTCACAGACTTTTACCATCACGGTGAATCCGACCGGAGAGGTAGTCCAGCCCGGTAACCAGTTGCTTTGCAAGGGAGAGACCACAACAGCGGTGACTTTTACAACGACCAATACCATAGGAACCACAACCTATGCATGGACCAATGATAAGCCAGGCATCGGACTCGTTGCCAGCGGCACTGCCAATATAGCTGCTTTTTTCGCCACCAACACCACTACTGCGCCCTTAATTGGCACCATTGTGGTTACACCTACTTTTTCTTATGGAGGGAAATCGTGTGCTGGGCCAACCAAAACCTTCACCATCACTGTGAACCCGGCCGGCCAGGTGAACAAGCCGGCAAACCAGGTGGTTTGCAACAACACCACTGCCACGGTAACCTTTGGCACAGTCAATTCAGGGGGAACAACCACCTATACCTGGACCAATGACAATACTGCCATCAACCTGGCGGCAAGCGGCACCGGCAACATCTCTTTTACCGCCCTGAACAGCTCCACTGCACCTATAACAGCCAATATTATCGTTACTCCGACCTTTACCAACGGGACCATCTCCTGTACAGGAACTACCCAAACCTTCAGCATCACGGTTAACCCGACCGGTGAGGTCGGGCAGCCATCCAACCAACTGCTTTGCAACGGTGCAACCACCTCAGCAGTAAGCTTTACCACGACAAACACTGTTGGAAGCACCACCTACACCTGGACCAATGATAAAACCAGCATCGGACTCGCCGCGACCGGCACTAACAATATAGCTGCCTTCATGGTAACCAATACCACGTCAGCCCCGGTTGTCGCCACCATTGTTGTGACTCCGACTTTCGCTTACGGGGGCAGGTCGTGTGTTGGACCAACGAAGACCTTTACCATCACTGTAAATCCGAGCGGACAGGTGGTCCAGCCTTCAAGCCAGGTAGTGTGCAATGGCGCAATGACCGCAACTGTTGCCTTTAACACAGATAATACTGGTGGGGCGACTACCTATACCTGGACCAATGGGACAACCAGCATCGGACTGGGAGCCAGTGGTTCGGGAGATATTCCTGCCTTCACAGCTGTCAACACCGGTACATCTCCGGCGGTTGCTTCAATTGTGGTGACTCCTACTTTTACAAATGGAGGTGTTTCCTGCGTGGGGTTAACAAAAACCTTCACCATTACGGTAAATCCTACAGGGGCGATGACTCAGCCAGCCGACCAGGTTGTCTGTAATACTACGCACGTATCGGTGATCTTTACACCGGCCAACACCGGTGGTGTCACAACCTATACCTGGACAAACAACACGACGAGTATCGGTCTGGCTGGTAGCGGGAGTGGAAATATATCTTTTACGGCATCCAATACTTCAACAGCGCCAGTCATCGCCACCATTATCGTTACACCTACCTTTACAAACGGAGGTATATCCTGCGTTGGCCCAACCAGGACATTCTCCATCACGGTAAACCCGAGCGGGGAGGTGAACCAGCCGGGGAGTCAGCTGCTATGCAACGGAGAGACAACAACAACGGTAACCTTTACCACGACCAACACCACCGGAACCACGACCTATGCCTGGACAAATGATAAAACAAGTATCGGTCTCGCTGCAAGCGGCACGACCGATATTCCTGCATTTCCGGCAACAAACATTTCAAATGCCCCGGTCATTGCCACTATTGTGGTGACACCTACTCTGACCGATAACGGCATTTCATGTGCAGGACCTGCTAAAACCTTCACCATCACCGTAAACCCGACCGGACAGGTGAACAAGCCGGCTGACCAGGTGGTTTGCAACAATACCACTGCCACAGTAACCTTTGGCACCGTTAATTCAGGCGGAACAACCACATATACCTGGACCAATGACAATACTGCCATCAACCTGGCGGCCAGCGGAAGCGGTAACATTTCCTTTACTGCCTTGAACAGTTCCTCAGCACCCATCACAGCCAATTTTGTCGTTACTCCGACCTTTACCAATGGTATCAGTTCCTGTGTCGGTTCCACGAAAACCTTCAGCATCACGGTCAACCCAACAGGGGAGGTTGAACCGCCTTCCAGCCAGCTGCTCTGCAACGGTGCAACCACAACAGCAGTAGACTTTACAACAACAAACTCTGTTGGAACTACAACATATACCTGGACCAATGATAAAACCAGCATCGGCCTCGCCGCGACCGGCACCAGCAATATAGCTTCCTTCCCGGCAACCAACATTACAACAGCCCCGGTTGTCGCCACGATTGTTGTTACACCGACTTTTACGTTCGGGGACAGGTCTTGCATTGGGCCAACGAAGACCTTCAACATCACGGTAAATCCGAGCGGACAGGTTGTTCAGCCTTCAAGCCAGGTGGTGTGCAATGGCACAACCACGGCAACTGTTGCTTTTGGTACAGTGAATACGGGAGGGGTTACTACCTATACCTGGACCAATGGTACAACCAGCATCGGCCTGGGAGCCAGTGGTTCAGGAAATATCCCGGCCTTCACAGCCCTCAATACCGGTACATCACCGGTGGCTGCCACAATTGTGGTGACACCTACTTTCACAAACGGAGGTGTTTCATGTATCGGAACGACCAAAACCTTCAACATCACAGTAAATCCGACCGGGGAAGTGAACCAGCCGGCCGACCAGGTTGTCTGCAACACCGCGAGCACCTCAGTGACCTTTGGCACTGTGAATTCAGGTGGTTCGACTACCTATACGTGGACAAACAGCACGACAAGCATTGGCCTGGCTGCGAGCGGAAGCGGTAACATATCGTTTACTGCGGCCAATACTTCAACAACACCTGTAACGGCCACTATTATCGTTACACCAACCTTTACAAACGGCGGGACTTCATGTGCTGGGCCAACCAAAACCTTCACCATCACTGTGAACCCGACAGGAGAAGTGGATCAACCGGGCAACCAGGTCTTATGTAATGCGACAAGCACTGCGCCGGTCACGTTTACAACGCAGAACGGTGCCGGTACAACCACCTATACCTGGACAAACAGCACCATCAGCATCGGCCTGGTCGCCAGCGGAACAGGAGATATCCCGATTTTTACCGCCACGAATAGTGGAACGGCACAGGTAACAGCCACCATTACGGTCACACCACATTTTGAAAATGGAGGCTCGACCTGTATCGGATCCGCGAAAACATTCACCATCAAGGTGAACCCGACAGGACATGTAAACCAACCGGGCAGCCAGGTTTTATGTAACACTGCCACTACGGCAGCGGTTGTCTTTTCTACCAACAATACCGATGGAACAACGACCTACCAATGGACGAATGATGCACCAAGCATCGGCCTCGCAGCCAGCGGGACGGGCAACATATCAGCCTTTTCCGCTGCCAACACCGGGACATCACCCGTGGTAGCCACTATTACAGTTACACCGTATTATTTAAACGGTTCGGTTACCTGCAACGGTCCGGTTAAGACCTTCACGATTACAGTCAATCCGACAGGACAGGTGAATCAGCCTGCCGACCAGGTTTTATGCAATAATACAAATACGACACAGGTGGATTTCGGAACTGCGAATTCAGTTGGCATTACCACCTATACCTGGACGAACAATACGATATCCATCGGCCTTGCGGCAAGCGGAACAGGTGCGTCTATCGCCTCCTTCACGGCACAAAACTCCGGCACTGCGCCGGTAGTGGCTACTATCATCGTAACACCTCACTTTGATAATGGTTCGGTTACCTGCAATGGTCCACCGAAAACCTTTACGATAACCGTAAATCCGACCGGACAGGTAAATAGTACTGCAAACCAGGTACTGTGTAACGGTTCTTCAACAACGGCTGTAAATTTCAGCACAATCAACAACGGAGGAATCACTACCTATACATGGACAAACAACGCAGCAAGCATTGGCCTTGCAGCAGTTGGCACGGGAAATATTTCTTCTTTCAACGCCATCAATGCCGGTACTGCGCCGGTAGTTGCAACGATCACGGTAACGCCTCATTTTACGAATGGTTCAGTTACCTGTGATGGACCAGTACAAACATTTACCATCACAGTTAACCCGACGGCAACCGTCACCACCACCCCGACACAAACAATTTGCAGTGGTCTGCCAATAAATATTGTGTTAACCAGCAGCGTTTCCGGAACCACTTTCTGGTATCCGGCTCCTATGGTGACAGGACCTTTGGGCGCAGCAAGCATAACAGGAGGAGGTTTCAGGCTCACCCCCGGGAATACCGATCCCATCACTGATGTTCTGACCAATATCACAGCAGGTATCGGAACTGTAACATATCATATAACCCCGCGTGCGAACAATTGCGACGGAACCCCATTTGATGTTGTCATCACGGTAAATCCCAAGCCAATTCTCAAGACAGGGCTTACTCAGAACTTATGCCAGGGACAGAGTGCCACCCTGGCCTTAAAAACAATTCCCTCCATGGGGAGCAATGTGACCTATAGCTGGCCGGCTCCAACTTTGACAGGAGGAATGACCTATACAGATAATGGAATTGGAAATACCATCACCGATGACTATGTGAATCCGACATCCGACCCACAAACAGCTACGTATCTTGTAACTCCTACTGCATCAGCATCTCTGGGTGGTTGTGTTGGTAATCCCGGTGTCGTGGTGATTACCGTCAACCCAACCCCGGTTCTAACCGCAGGATTGACTGAAACCATTTGCAGCGGAACCAATGCAAACAGATCCCTGACTACCACCCCGCCAACTACCGGAACCTTATATACCTATCCTGTGCCGGATGTAACCGGTGGAATGACCGGGGGATTATCACGTGTTGTAAAGAGCGCCGCCCCGATAACAGATTTGCTTGTAAATCCGACAAACACCATACAGACGGCAACATATCATGTAACACCCTGGATCAATAATTGCTCAGGGGCCCTGGTTGATGTGGTTATCACGGTAAAACCCACGCCGGCAGCCATCATTACGCCTTCTTCCCAGACAATTTGCAGCGGATCAACAACGAGTCTTGCATTGACATCTCCTGTTTCAGGGACCTCATTCACTTGGACAGTAGTTGCTGTCGGTGTTAGCGGAGCGAGCAACGGAAGCGGAAATTCAATTTCCCAGACGTTAACCGCGACCGGTACCGCATCAGGTACTGCGACTTATACCATTATTCCTGTTGCAAACTCCTGTACCGGAACAACATCCACTGCGGTGGTAACCGTAAATCCTTTGACTCCGTCGAATGCCGGCACAGCGCAAAATCTTTGCAATGCAACGCACACAACGCTTGCTGGGAATGCTCCTGCTTTACCAGGCACCGGTCTGTGGACCCTTGTGAGCGGTCCGAACAGTCCTGCAATCACGGATGCAACGCTTTACAATACACCCGTTACCACCATGATTCCGGGGGTTTATGTGTTCAAATGGACGATCAGCAATGGTGTTTGTACCCCATCCAGCAGCGAGGTAACAATCACAAATTCGCCGCTTCCAACCTCAGCAAGCGCAGGCCCCAATCAAACCCATTGCGGGCCGGTGTCTCCCGCTACAACAGTATCGGTAAACATGGCTGCGAATGCTCCATCAACTGGTTCCGGCAGATGGAATCAAGTAAGCGGACCGGCAGCGACAATTACAACTCCTGCCTCCCCGACGACTTCCATCACCGGCCTGACCATTGGAAACTACGTGTTCCGCTGGGCCATCGGCAATGGAGTATGCGATTCCTCCACATCCACGGTAAATATTGCAATCACTCATTGTTGTCCGGTTACAGTTAATGAATACAACAATTATGTTTGTAAAGGATCATCCGGTGTTATTGGTGTATTCAATGGTGACAACTCTCCCGAAGGCAGGCCTTTGACACTGAATCATACCCCTGTTACAGTGCCTTTGCACGGAACCTTTGTGTGGTCCGGCGGGAACAGTTTCACCTATACCCCGGTGGCTACCTATACAGGAAATGATATGGCTGTCGTTTCCTGGTGCGACGATTCGCCATGCTGCACCAATGATACCATATTCCTTACGGTTGCGCAGGCAGTAACGGCAAATGCCGGATCCAACCAGGTTCTCTGCAATGCTTTTACGACTTTCCTCACTGGAAATTACCCTCCTTCGGGAAGCATTGGAAACTGGAAATGGGTTTCAGGGCCAAGTCATATTGATCCTCAGCCTTCAAATTCACCAATGGCAACGGTTACCGGGATGGTACCCAGTGGTACTTCTTACGTATTCCGTTATACAGTTTCTTCAACATTCCCGGGGGTTACCTGTAAGGATTCTGCCGATGTACAGGTTCTCAACAATTATTATCCTTCCGTACCATTTGCAGGGCCTGATCAGCAAATCTGCCTGCCGGGTATTTCAACCAGTACAACCCTTACCGGGAACAACCCGCTCCATGGAACCGGGTTGTGGAAAGAAGCAAGCCGTCCTGCCGGATCGCCCGCTACTGTCATTGCAGATCCGACAAACTATACCACACTTGTCTCCAACCTGAGGGAAGGAACCTATATGTTCTCCTGGGCCATCACAAACGGAGTTTGCGATACCCTGAAAGATTATGTTGAGGTGAAGGTGTTTAAAGCCTGCAGTGTAAACGCCGGAGATGATGGCACTATCTGCCAGGGTTCGACCTTTACACCAGTAAATTCAACCTCAAGCAGTTCAGAAACCCTTGTTTGGGGAACCACCGGAACAGGCTATTTCAGCAACCCGGGATCACTTCACCCGGTTTATACACCGGGAGCCTCAGATATCGCCCAGGGTTGGGTGAAACTGTATGTCACCTGCGCTTGTTGCTGCGGCAGTCCTTGCCCGCCGGCAACAGATACCCTGCTCCTGACCATTTATCATGCACCTGTTGCAAATGCAGGTCCGGATGCCAGTACCTGCAAGGGTGTTGCGTACACGATCAGCGGTGCGTCCGCCTCAAACAGCATTTCCGTGCTTTGGACATTTACACCACCAGCTTCCGGCATTCTTAGCGGTCAAACTACGCTGGCCCCGCAATTTACTCCTGCAGCCGGATTTACCGGACAGGTGACGCTAACTATTACTGCAACGGGAAATGCACTTTGCCCGACCTCCGCCGATCAGATGATCCTGAACGTCGAGCCGGGACCAACAGCCAACGCAGGGATTGATGCCACCGTTTGTTCAGGGACATCTTATACTGTAACAGGTGCCACTGCTACCAATTATATTTCGATCCTTTGGAATGCTTCAGGGACCGGGACACTAACAGGTGCAGCCTCGCTGACACCTACTTATACACCTGCTGCAGGAGAGACTTCGGTTACGCTGACCATGATTGCTACCGGTTTTGGCGGATTTTGCACGGCAAACGATGCAATGTTACTGACTTATTCACTTGCCCCGACGATGACGGCCGGGGATGATGCGACGATCTGTGAAACGGCGGTACCTTATACGATCACAGGAGCGAGTGCGGTGAATTACGTAAGCGTACACTGGACCACCGACGGTACGGGGACGTTTGACGATGCGACCAAGGTCAACCCGAAGTATACTCCGTCGGCATCAGACATAGAAGATGTGCAGGTTGTGCTGACCATGACGGTCACGGGCACGGCGGCCTGTCCGGTACAGACGGACCAG
>CAIKNA010000250.1 GCA_903828645.1 uncultured Bacteroidales bacterium | reverse complement strand
GAAGGTTTTACCGGGGCCATTTACAAAGGGTTTCCGACACCCGACCTGGCAAAAAGCGCTTTGAACGACGATCCCCGGAAATACATGACCAAAGGGCTCAACGCCCCGAAAAAGATCACGTGTTCCAATCCCCTCGTCGGTGAACCCATCGCCGACAGCATCAGTTCAGATGCCGCCTGTGCCGGAAACCCGGGGATCCTGGAGTACAGGGGCGTGGATACGAAATCGGGAGCCGAACTTTTCCGCATGGGTCCTTTTCCGCAAGGCACCGTCAACCTGGGTGAGTTCCTCGGCATCGTGCATGCCCTGGCTTACCTGAAACAGCGAAACTGCGACTGGCCCGTCTATTCCGATTCGCGCACAGCCATCGCCTGGGTGCGGAAGAAAGCCATCAATACCAACCTGGCTGTATCGCCAAAAAACGAAAAACTCTTTGACCTGGTCGAAAGAGCCCTGAAATGGCTTCATGAAAACAAATGGCCCAATAAAATCCTGAAATGGGAGACGGAATACTGGGGTGAAATCCCGGCCGATTTCGGCAGGAAATAGTCAGTGAAGGGTCGCGTAAAAAGCATCCACAATATGGTTGATGGTTTCTCCCTCCGGGCGGATCAGGACGGTTACGATATCGAACCGCACCTCTCCATGAAGCCGGCGATAGTTCACATAGGCATTTGCAGTGCGGACCAGGATCCGTTGTTTGTTTTTTGTCACAGCAGATTCGGGTTCGGCAAAAACAGTTGAAGTGCGTGTTTTCACCTCCACGATCACGATGAAATCGCCATCACGTGCAATGATATCAATCTCCTCCTTCCCCAACCGCCAGTTCCTTTCAAGGATCCTGTAGCCTTTTCCCTCCAGGTGCGCCACGGCGATCTCCTCGCCGGCCTTTCCCAATCCGATATGATCTTTCATCGGCCTTTTTTTACCTCTTTGCAGCAACTTTCCTGTTAATCGGGAAAAATGGAAAAGGTAATACGGCTTGTTAATAAAATGAAAGTTCCACCTCTTTGTCTACACTGAAACTGACTTTCCTGCCCAGGATGAGGGCGAGGTTTGTATCCTGGTGGCCTGCCGGAAAATCGAAACAAACCGGGAATGTGTAATCTTTCACCGCATCGGCGACGATCTCGCCGGCGGTTTTGCCAAACGGGATGGCATTGTCCTTCATGCCGGTCATTCCCCCCACAATCAGCCCCTTCAGGTTATCCAGTTTCCCGGCCCGCTTCAGGTTCATCATCATCCGGTCTACATGGTACAGGTATTCATCCACATCCTCCAGGAACAGGATCTTTCCGGCCATGTCGGGTTCTGAAACCGAACCCATCAGGCTGAACAGGATGGAAAGATTCCCGCCCACGAGCACTCCTTCGCTCCTCCCCTCGCGTGCAAGGCCTGGTTTTGGATAAGAATAGGTGATCCGCTTCCCGAAAAGGGCATTCATCATGGTCTGCATGGTTTCGCCCTTATTTTCACCCTGCATGTTGACCGGCATGGCGGCGTGGAGGGTCTCAATGCCAAACTGGCGGGAAATGTGGGCATGAAGCACCGTTGCATCACTGAATCCGACAATCCATTTCGGGTTTTCCCGAAACCGTGTAAAATCAAGCTTGTCGATGATCCTCACCGTGCCATAACCGCCACGTGAACAAACGATCGCCCTGATCTTCTCATCATCCAGCATGTGCTGAAAATCCCTGCACCGCTGTTCATCCGAACCGGCAAACTGGTGTTGCCTGCTGAAAACATAGCTTCCCAGCACAACCTCCAGGTCATGGCGCTGGAAAAACCGGATGGCCGGGTGCACCTCTTCGAAAGTGATGCTCCGCGCCGGGGAGACAATGGCGATCTTATCGCCCTTCTTCAGATAAGCTGGCCTGATCATGCGCCAAAAGTAAGTAAAAAGGCGGAAACATCATCCGGGATCATGGTCAGCATGGCCGAATAATAATTGAACCTCCATTTTTCATTATTTCATATCTTTGCGCCTCATTTTTAGCCAATCCTCACAGCCCGATCCAATGAGCGATAATCCTGTTTACAAGCGGTATACTGTCACCTCCGCGCTGCCCTATGCCAATGGACCCATCCATATCGGCCACCTCGCCGGGGTATATGTACCGGCCGACATCTATGTCAGGTTCCTGCGGATGAACGATGAGGATGTCATCTTCATCGGAGGTTCGGACGAACACGGTGTCCCCATCACCATCAAGGCTCTGCAGCAGGGAGTGACCCCGCAGGACATTGTTGACAAATATCACGGGATCATAAAAAAATCATTCGCGGATTTTGGAATCTCCTTCGACATCTATTCCCGCACATCCAACCAGGTGCATCATGAAACGGCCTCTGCATTTTTCCGCAAGATGTATGATGCCGGACAGTTTATCGAAAAAATTTCGGAACAGTATTTCGATGAAGCCACGGGGCAGTTTCTTGCCGACAGGTACATCACCGGGACATGCCCCCACTGTGGTTATGAGAAAGCATACGGCGACCAGTGCGAGAAATGCGGCACATCCCTCAATGCGACCGACCTGATTGAACCAAAATCGGTGCTCAGCGGAAATAAACCCGTACTGCGCGAAACGAGGCACTGGTTCCTTCCGCTCGACCAGTATGAACCCTGGCTGCGCGAATGGATCCTGGAAGGCCACAAAGATGATTGGAAAATTAATGTTTACGGGCAATGCAAATCCTGGATCGACCAGGGCCTGCAACCCCGCGCCGTTACCCGCGACCTCGACTGGGGGGTAAAGGTTCCGGTTGAAGGTGCCGACGGGAAGGTGCTGTATGTATGGTTTGATGCGCCCATCGGTTATATTTCGGCCACAAGGGAACTCACAGCAGATTGGGAAAAATACTGGAAGGACCCTGAAACCAAGCTCGTTCATTTTATAGGCAAAGACAACATCGTTTTTCACTGCATCATCTTCCCGGTGATGCTGAAGGCCGAAGGAACCTACATCCTCCCCGATAACGTGCCGGCCAACGAATTCCTAAACCTGGAAGGAGATAAGATATCCACCTCGCGAAACTGGGCCGTATGGCTTCACGAATACCTCGAAGCATTCCCGGGCAAGCAGGATGTTTTGCGTTATGTACTTACTTCGGCAGCCCCCGAAACCAAAGACAACGACTTCACCTGGAAGGATTTCCAGACAAGAAACAACAGTGAACTCGTCGCCATCCTCGGGAATTTTATCAACCGTACCATGGTTCTCACCCACAAATATTTCGAAGGGCAAGTTCCTGTTCCGGCCGGATACACCGGCCATGACAAAGCGACCATGGAAGAGATGCTGCAATTTCCCGGCCGCATTGCTGCGAGCATCCACGGCTACCGCTTCCGTGAAGCACTGGCCGAAATGATGAACCTCGCCCGGCTTGGGAATAAGTACCTTACCGAAAACGAACCGTGGAAACTGTTTGCGAGTGACCCCGCCCGTGTTGGCACCATCCTGAACCTCTCGCTTCAGATTTGCGCCCAGTTGTCCATCGTGGCTGAACCATTCCTGCCATTTTCCGCTGCCAGGATCAGGAAAACGCTCAACCTGCCGCTTTTCAGGTGGCAAGAGGCCATACTCCTGAACTGGCTCCCGGCCGGCCATATACTTGAACAGCCTGAACTTCTCTTTGAAAAGATCGAGGACCCTGCCATTGAAGCACAGGTGCAAAAACTGCTCGACACCAGGCAGGCCAATACAGCTGCACAGGCCAAAACACCTGTGAAACCGGGCAAGGAACCCATAGGATTCGAAGATTTCTCCAGAATGGATATCCGTGCCGGAACCATCCTTGAGGCGGAAAAGGTGGCTAAAACCGACAAATTGCTGAAATTGAAGATCGATACCGGTCTCGACCGGCGCACGGTGGTTTCAGGCATTGCCAGATTTTTCACGCCCGAAGAGATCATTGGCAGGCGTGTTTGCATCCTCGTAAACCTCGGGCCCCGCAAACTCAAGGGGATCGAATCGCAGGGAATGATCCTCATGGCGGAGAACCCCGACGGGACCCTCTTTTTTGTCACCCCCGGCGAAGGAACACTGGATGGCGCCGATATCAAATAAAAATGTTAATTTTGCCCCCTGTTCAATATTCGTTATTCGATATTCGATATTCGGTATTCCTCCGGCCCTGTAGTTCAATGGATAGAACGGAAGTTTCCTAAACTTTAAATCCAGGTTCGATTCCTGGTGGGGCTACAATTCATTACACAGGAGGCTGACAATCAACACGATGTCGGCCTTTTTTCTTGTCGGGTACAACATAGGTACAACAATCATTATCTACCTGATTATCTGCCACTTAACCATGTTGAACGTTAGCACCAACATGTAACATTCTGTAATTCTATTCATTACAAACATTTCCTTTCCAATTCATGACTTGTACTTTCATCCTGAATTCGCAAGAAGCTTACCGACGTTGCATTTAAACGCTTTTGGGAGGATCAGGTTGGAACCTATAACCCGATCACCGGCGAAGGTATGCGACCGTATCAGAACAATGTCCCCAATGCAGCACAAACAGATCCTTGGACGTGTGCTAAGACAGCCTTATGTTATCCGACATGCTGACATTTTACTGAATGTTTCGTATGTACTCACATCATCCGCAAAGTTCAATGATACCTTGCAGAATATCGTCAAGAGCCTGTTGAATTCAGGATTCAGTGATAAAGACTACCGGCAGACTTCACTCGAGAGCAGATCGTAGATTTTCTCGCACGTAAATACACGTACGTGGACAAGATCAAACAAAAGATCAGGGTACTTGCCGATGCATACGCCGAAGAACAGTTCAACAAGTACATCAAGGTGGGTAAGATCAAGGTTCAGCATGTTATGATCAGGATGCTATAACCTGGTTCTGCGTCGTCACAGAACTCACTTCCTTTGTGAGATACGAAAGGGTTGAAAGTAAGTAATTGAGTACGTTGAGTTGCTGCACTTTGAATGTACTTATAAGTTTTTTATACAGCGAACAGGGAAGCCGTGCGCCTTGTTGTAGGCTTGTACGTTGCAGTTGTAACCGTAGAAGAACAGATCCCACCCGCTGAACGAGCTGTACTGTATACTGCTCCAGTAGTAGCCGTACGAACCCCGGTCGAACAGCAAACCACTGCTGGCTTCGATACACCCGGCAGCATGGAGCTTCAAGCCTGATCCCCATGGACCATTCGCGTTGGTCCAACCGCCGGTATTGTCAACATTGTACCATTCGGTGTAGGTCGGGAGACGCCACCCGGTTCCAAGTTCCAGGTTGCATGGGTCATTTGCGGAAAGCCAGTCAGAATTCTCATTGATGATGGTGATGGTCCAGGCCGGGGTTAATGTGGAACCGTCATGTTTGTACCCCTTTTTGAGGTTAAACTGCCAGTACCAGCCGGCAGATGCTTCTGTTGCATCAGTGACAGCTATCGCCTGATGATCAGAACCAAGATTACTTGTAATCCAGCATTTTGAAACCTCACCAGGTATGTTTGTTACAGTACCATAAGCAGTGGTCTTATTAACAGGAGCAACGGGCCCGGCAACATGACTGATGATAAGGCTTTGTCCACATGTGAATCCACCACCTGTACATGCTGATGTAGATTGATTCAATATAACAGGTGTTGAGTTCCCACAGGTGTTATAAGCCCAGACATACCTTGTATAGGCTGTGTTGCAGGTTAGCCCGGTTTCCGTTATTGTTGTTGCAGCGCCAACATCGGTGGCGGTGGCGAAGCTGTTGGTAGTATTCCACCGGTATCCTGTGGCTCCCTGAACGAAATTCCAGTTCCAGATGACCTGGTTTTCTGCCGGCACGTTTGTACCTGGTATTGGCGGGGGTATGTAGTTCGTCGTTACCTGGTACCATGCGGTACCATTATAAAACTCAATGCTGTTCAAGGATGCATTATATACCACAAGGCCGGTTACCGGTAAAATCGCATTGCGTTGCGTTGCTGTAAGTCGCGGAATCAGCACCCCTTTGTTTGCGGCTGCAACATCAAGCATTGCAGAGGGATGCGGAGCATCATTGCTGGTATTGATCGCAACCCCAAGGGCCGTCTGGCTGCCTGTAGCGCCGGGAACACCGGTAGATATTGAACACAGACTTACCCAGCTCATGCCATTGTAATAACTCAAAAGGTTAGTGTTCGTATTATAAATAATCAACCCAGTGGCGGATGATGTAATGGATTCAGGCGTTGTACGTGGGATCAGGATACCCCTCGTGGGGTTATTCACATCCAGTATCGCAGAATTATCGGGTGTCGATCCCGGCACAGCATTGATAGCCACACCGCCGCCGGCACTGATGGTTCCGGAAGTTGAAGTGATGAAAGCAGCTTCAAGCGAATACCAGGTGCTCCCATTGTAAACATTGAGCAGGTTGGTGGTGGTGTTGTAGATCAGCAACCCGGCTGCCGGCGAGGGGATCACGTCCCGCATGGCAGTGGAGATCCTGGGGATCAGAAATCCGTGGGTTGTTCCTTTCACATCAAGCATTGCACTGTTATCAGGAGCAGTGCCATCGGTGTTAATACTAACCTGGGCTACCGCTTGTATGCAGATCGCTAAAACAAAAAGCAGGAGTACAACCTTTTTCATAGTATTGGGATTAAACGTGAGGATACTTGTTATTCATTAAACAGCCAAATTAATCAATGTGAAACTGTTACGCAAGAGTGTTTCAACGATTGCCTATCAAACATTTCCGCATCTGCTTCATTATCATGACAACAAAAAGTTTAAAGAAATGCTTGTGTTACGGTTTAAGGTGACGACATCCGGACCACCTTACTTACTTTCCACCTATAGGGTTCAGGTAAGTAAGTATGTATGTTTTTCAATGTAGTGGCACAAACTGTTTGAGGTGCTATTACTATGCTGTATGTAAATCAGTTACAAAAACGAAGTGTCAAACTCGGGAATTACAATAATTAGGCTTCTGAAACCAATCTTGCCAACTCCGTCCAGCCACTCATGTCCCCATGACAAATGACTCCCCAAAAGGTTTTTTTATTCATTTTAGCTATTTATTGACAACCTGTATGAATTCAACCGGGGCACCATTTTCTTCGATAAATGCAACAATGTTACCTTCTGACGGGCTATTGGGTTCAATGATTACTTTTTTGCCTTTGATTGCCTCATAAATGTCTTCAACCTCGAAGGCAACGTGCGGTATGGTCTTCACGATTTCAGGCAGATTGCACCCCTCTTCATACCGCATCCATTCGATCCCGTATTCACTTTTTTCGTAACCATAGTGGTATACTTTGTAATCTTTCAGATAAACCTCACCTTCAATTGGATCCTTGGTTGGAATTCCAAGATGGTAGTATTTTAAGTTAAGTGGCTTTTTCATGGATGAGTTTAAAAATTATCTGTTAAATGGCAATAAATCACAATACCGGAAACAATTGTTAAGGCTTAAATAGTTTCAGGAATAATAACCCGAATAGTCCACCAATTGACCCAAGAATAGTGGCAACTATTGGACTTAGCAACAGATGAAAAAAACCAGCACCCCAGAAGTCCTGAATAATAAATGCATTTAAGTCAATCATTCCGCTTCGTTTGAAATCTTCAAAATCACCTTCAGCTTGTAAAACCGCCATTTGTTGACTTGTATCATGAAACAAATAAAAAACAAGCAACACTGCACATAACCAAATGAGAGAAGAAACCATGCCACACCAGAAAGAAGTCAAAACTGAAGAAAAATACTTTCGGGTTGCCCTTACACTCCACACACCTGAAATAAAAAACAGGACAAATGCCAAACCAAATTCAATTTTACCCATAAGAAGATTTAACTGACTACCCGGCAGTAAAATATATTCCAGAATTATTTCAAGAAAATATATGGAACCAATGATTAGACCGAAAATCAGAGAGTATTGAAGAATATCATTGTGAACCCTTTCAGTAGGTTTGACTGTGTATAAGATGACCCCTGCATATATCAGCAAAATACATAACGATGCTAAAAAACCACTGATACCATTGCCTGAGGCAGTTAATGCTGTGGGAACCAGCAACTCGCCATATATAACAAGAAGAACATTGATAATAATACCAACAAGAAGCCCATTGCGGATTTTTAAAGAGAAGGGGGAGGGTTGCACTATTTTCATCCGGAGGTCTTTCAGGTTCTTTTAATTCTTGCTGAATCTTTCCAGTTCCACAAGTCATTGGCAATGGATTTCCCAACCGATGGAATGGTCATAAGTTCTTTGATGGACTGTTCTTTGGTCATGGATGAAGGGGTCTGCTTTATCCAAAGGTCAAAGATAGAAAAACAAAACATAAAAAGTGTATTGCTTGAGAAACCGGAGGTCGTGACCAACCTCTGCAGATTTTGGATGACCACTTCAACCTGTTAACAATCAATGCTCAGGAGGGGTCATTTTGAACCGGCCTGGTATGGTCAGGGCCATCGGCATGTCCAGGTGGGACAACAGATAATAATCCGGCAGGGATTGTTCCGGTGACTTTTAGAAAACATCCACCTGTGGCGTGTCTGATGCCAACGCGGACATTTGTTCAATGAAGGTTTTGAAGTACGGTGAGGCATTATGAATGTTCACAGCATCCTGGTTTTCATATACCTCATAAAAGATGAAACTTTGCGGACATCCTGCCTCCTGGTACAACTTGTAAATTAAACATCCCTTCTCTGAATTGCTATTCTCAACCATTGTTTTCGCTAAAGCAAGAAACCTGGTAATTGCTTCTGGTTTGACTATGATTCTGGCATTGATTACTTTTTTCATATAATCGTATTTGAACTATTAATATCGTGATCTACCTGATAAAATTTGTGACCACCTTCTTTCCGGGTGAGGGTGGTTGAATGGTACCTGATGTGGCTTCTTTCATTTTCAACAGCCAGGCCATATTCTTACCCAAAACACACATAGTATGCACACCTTCACCATCCTGGGAGACCTCATTTGGTGTTCTGCCATGAATGACATTCCAATAACTGGAAGTTGCAACCAGCATTTCAGCGTAGGTTAGATAATGGTATAAACCATCCAAAGTAGATGAACCCCCAGTTCGTCTAACAGCAACCACTGCAGCTGCGACTTTATGGCGTAACAGGTTCCCATTTGCCCCTGAAACATAAAACAGCCTGTCTAAGAAGCACTTCATTGTCCCGCCAATACCTGAATAATGCACTGGTGAGCCAATGATAATACCATCGGCAGCTTTTACTGTTTGTATCCACTGATTCAAACCATCGGCTCCAAGGCTGCATTTTTCATCTTTGTTTTCAGCGCATTTGCCACATGCCGTGCAACCATGAATCAGTTTATGCCCGATATGCAGAATTTCGTACTCAATACCACTCGCAAGAAGTTCATCCCCAACCATTTTCAGGGCATGATACGTGTTCCCTTCTTTTTTCGGACTTCCGTTTATCGCTATTACTTTCATTGGGTAAATATTTATAGTTCTTGTTGTCTGTCAACAATTTACTAAATAACCACATCGTACACATCTGACTTGTTCCTCTTGATATTTTGGATAAAGAACCCACCAGCCTGAGGAATATCTTCCAGCAGATCAAAGAACTCACAGGATTTAGGTAGGGGTGCAAAGATTAGTGTGAATCGATGGGTTTTTCCTTCTGGCACATACGTCCATTCAGGAGCAATGGAGATATTTTCAGCATGATGCATATTGCTTCGGTCACCTGAGGCTTTGTCGATCAGAAAGGTGGAGTTCCAAATTCTGATACCACCATCTATCGCAGCATTGTAGGAGCAATGAACGATCACGGCTTTTTCTTCATGAATCCGGCTTAGAATTTCATTCTTCAGTTTTTCATCGAACTTGACGGCTGGGGTAGCCGTAGTCGTTTCCACCTGCTCTTCGGTTTCAATGTTATATGTTGGGGTGTGGAATGGCATAGGACAAATATACGGAATTTGTTCCTGACGCTTATATCCCAAAATCAGCCATGCAAATTTGATTCCAATCTCCAATGTTGATTTTTCACGCCAAAGACTATATCTTTATATACTCAAAAAATCCATACTATGAAAAAGCAAATCTGTTTAACCAGCATATTCTTTATGCTGATATTGTTGATCTCAATGCAGCTTTCCGCCCAGGTTGGAATCAGTGTAGATAAGAGTGACCCTGACCCTTCGGCTGGACTTGATGTCAATTTTATTAACAAAGGGTTGCTTCCCCCGCGTGTTGCATTGACAGCCATAAATTCCCCAGCCCCTTTAAGAGCTCCAGCCGTTGGGTTACTTGTTTATAATACTGCCATTGCCGGGATTTCGCCATACAATGTAATGGCGGGTTATTATCGTTGGAATGGAACACGATGGATAGCCATTGAAGCCCCCCAGGGAATAAGCGTTGGAGATATGCAGTACTGGAATGGCACACAATGGGTGGGGGTTCCGGTTGGCACAAATGGACAGGTGCTGACTTTGAACAATGGCGTGCCTGCATGGGGTGGGGTTCAATTACCAACTGTCAGTACGACAGCAATATCAAACATATCAGGCAATTCGGCTAACAGTGGAGGGAATGTGACCTCTGACGGGGGTTCACCTGTAACTGCAAGGGGAGTATGCTGGAGTTTCGCACCTGATCCTACAACAGCAAACAACAAGACCACCGATGGAAGCGGTACTGGAATTTTTTCAAGCAATCTCACAGGTTTGACCGCAAACACAATGTATTATGTAAGAGCATATGCGACAAACAGTACAGGAACTTCCTATGGAAACCAATTGAGTTTTAATACCACCCCGTTCTATATTGGTCAGAATTATGGTGGTGGAATAATCTTCTACATTGATTTTACGAATGAACATGGGTTAATAGCAGCTTCGGGCGACCAAAGCACAGGTGCACAATGGGGGTGTTGGGGAACCTTTATTGGTGTCGCCTCCATAGCAGTTGGAACGGGTCAAGCCAATACTACGGCTATTGTAAACGGATGCGGTACGGCAGGGATCGCAGCCGGCATTTGTGATCAGCTTTTGTTGAACGGCTACAACGACTGGTATTTGCCATCGTTAGATGAGCTTAACTTGATGTACCAGCAAAGAAATGTAATTGGCGGTTTTGCGTATAATAACTATTGGACATCCAGTGAGTACAGTGCGGTTAACGCCTATGAGTTGGATTTTAACAGCGGCAATCAGGGTAACGGGAGCAAATCATTCCTGTTTAATGTGCGTGCTATACGGTCATTTTAGCAATATTATCCAATATTGTGGTGCCCATGGATGTTTTGGAACCCTGGATTAAATCAACGGTTGAGTTCCGGAATCACTATATTGTGGAAGTCCGTTATTTTTCACTGAAGAAAATTGCACTTGAATTCTTCATGAATTAACAGATTGGGATTTAAAATCCATGTTCGTTCAGAAAAAATTGGCATGATAACCCACTGAAAAAAGGTAAAAAAACTAAGACCCACCTCATATGTACATATTCAGCCTGACACAGTTTCTCAATGAAAATGGAACTCATAAACGAGTTCATTCTTTGGTGCTGCGATAAATGCGGTCGGGAAGGTGAGCTGCAAGGTTGGAGTAAAACAAAATGGAATAACCGGTAACTTATTATATATGAACGATCAAGCCAAATCCAGAGAAGAGCTCCTGAATGAACTTCAGGTTTTACGCATGGGCTATGATGCATTGAAAGCATCCCATGAAAAAGATACGAGTGACCTCAAAAACGCCATGGCTGATCTTGTTAAAGCCAAAGAAAAAGCAGAGCAAAGCGATAAGTTTAAATCTCAATTCATGGCATGCCTGAGTCATGAACTCAGAACTCCACTGAACGGAATCATCGGATTTTCACAAATTTTAATGGAATCCAAGGTTTCAAAGGATGAACAGCAGGATATGCTGCATTTGATCAATAATGGTGCTAACAGAATGTATATTATCATCAATGATCTCTTCTATATGGCAACAATTGAAGCTGGGAGAATGGAACCTTCTATTTCAGCGTTCAATGTGAATGAGAAACTGGACTACATTAACGATTTATTTAAATCTGCTGCTGATAAAAAAGGCATCCAGATTTTAGTTGAAAAACCCCTGATTGCTGAGGAAGCTATCATTAAATCAGACATTGATAAAATCCTTTATGTACTTAAAACCCTTGTCAATATTGCCATTATTGTCACTCCAACAGGCTCCGTTAATTTTGGATACAAAAAATCGGGGCAATTCCTGGAATTCTTCGTGAAGGATATGGGTGAAGGAATTAGTGAAGAAGTGATAGGAATCATTTTTGAAAAATTCAGCGAAGGAGAAATACTTATTACCCATAATTACGAACTTTCTGGCTTGGGATTAGCGTTATCAAAATCCTATGTGGAAATGCTTGGCGGAAAAATCCGGGTGGATAGCGAGCCTGGAAAAGGCTCAACATTTTACTTCACCATTCCTTACTACACAGCAGTAGAAATAAATCAATAATTGGCGAAAAATCCTCATTTAGATGTAAGACTGTTGTTGTTACCGGCATTAAGGTTTTCCAGGTACCCACAGAAATTTATAAAATCTTCGATTATTGTTATTCTTTGTAAGAACCTGTAATCGATGATTAATCCACTGGCTTTATGCTTTAAGAAATCTGAATCCCATAATTCCGTCTTTTCAAATCCAGTTTGATTTTGAATCGGCAATTAATCCATGTTTCTCAATTAATTTAACCTTATCATTGGTGAGCATTTTCATTTCGTTTGAAATCGGTGATGGTTTGTACTAAGCACTTGTTTTATTTAGAATGCAGAAGGACGGCTGTTAGCGTTTTTCCCAAGGCATAGTAGAGCGGATTGGTATTTTCTTGGATATTCTGGAAACATTTTAACGACCCAATACCGCCATTAAGACTCATTTTTGTCAGTTTTGGGGTTTTGAATTTAATGCCTTCAAAAAAAGAAATATTCTATGACAAATATAGCCTATTTTGCAGTTGCTATAATTCAGGTATGTTTTAAATGCCAACTACTTCAAAAATTGTCGATTGAATCCAATATACCTATGAAATCTCATACTAGCCCCAATACCGCCTTAAAAAATGCCTCGATCTTCCGCTCATCCAACTTACAATCCGTCCGCACTCCAGAACATACATCCACTCCAAAGGGCTGGACGATATCAATGGCTTCTCTGACATTTTCACCATTCAACCCGCCAGTCAGAAAGACAGGCACCCTGGATCGTGTTGGTATTCACTTTCCGATGGTGGTTTGCGATACCGCCACTGGAGGTTTCAGAGGTCAGAGAATAAAGAATTTTGCAAAAAGAAATAATCCACCACCAACTAAGACAATAGATGTATCTGTTTTCAGTTTATTTTCCTGATTATTGATTTTTCGAAAAGGGATATAAGGGAAAAGATCACTTGCAATACATTTGCAGCAATTAATGATTGCAATACGATTGACCGAAAAACAATTTAACAATTTTCTGAATGAGCAATGTTCTTATAGCCTCAGGTAAGTCTATCAGAAGGATTATCGATTTCTTGTACCCCCCCTTCCGCAAAATTATGACCTTGCAATTTTTTCGATACGGTATAACTGGATCAGCAAATTTGGTATTCGATTGGGTATTATATTTTCTGATCTACAATTTCGTTTTAAGGAAAAAAATGTTGGAACTCGGTTTTGTAACACTCAGTTCACATATCGCGGCCTTGGCAATCAAGGTGCCAATTGTCTTACTTTCAGGATTTTTGTTGCAGAAATATGTTACTTTCTCATCATCCGGTTTGAATGGAAGAGTTCAATTATTTCGATATTCAGTTGTGTTTCTTGTCAATCTTTGTATCAGTTATTTTGGGATAAAATTATTAGTAGACGGTTTCAACCTTTATCCTTCACCATCCAATATTATTATTTCAATTGTGACTGTATTTATCAGTTATTTCTCCCAGAAACTATACACGTTTAAGACATCAAATACTGAGGGATTGCAGGAATTTCAAGTATCCGCGCTTCGCTCAAAATCGAGCGACCGGGGGAATCCATAATAAAAAAAATTGTAACATTTAAGGTTAACAATCACTGTTCAGGAGTGGTCACGTTGAACCGGCCTGATATGGTCAATGCCATCGGTATTTCCGGCAATCCTTCAGAATTCACGTCGATCATGCTGATAATAAAAGCTTTGTAACGAGAAGTTATCGGCCAAGTGCAGCAAAGAAACCGGGGGCATGATTTTTTGAAAGCGCCGCCGAGCATTCGCAGGACAAGTGAATCGTCCCTCCATCTTCAGATGAATAGCTTTGCACATGCTTTTTGTTGATGATATAGGAGCGTGATACCCTGATAAAATCCCCGCCGGCATAATGATCCTCGAAGTACTTTAGATTACGGGATGTTTTAAGGCTGGTGCCATTGTTAATAAAAACGATGGTATCATTCAAATCCGACCTGAACATCACAATATCTTCTACGGGGATGTACTGAACGCCGTTTTTTACAGGAAAAGGAATTTTATTATGCGTTTCTGTGACCCCGATTGTATTAAGCAATGTTTTAATACCAGTCAGGTCATCCTCATGCGATATCATGTTAATCTCCTCCTTAACCAGGTTTACCGAATCAATTACTTCGTCAATGTCAAGGGGCTTGAGCAGATATTTTTTTGCGCCATATTTATTGAGTGCGAGTAAAATGTTTTCCGGTTGTTTTGAACTGGTCGTAAATACCACCTTGAAATCAATGGTTTTAAACGCCTTTAATACATCAAAGGCGCCGTCAACATGAATACCAAGAGCAATATCAAGAAATACGAGGTGCGGTTTATGTTTTTTAATTGAAGCGATGGCTTGTTCAACACTTGCAGCCACATCAACAAGTTCAATACTGCCGGCACAAAAGCCATTCAGGATGGCTGTAAGCGCCTGTTGTCCCAGTAGTTCATCTTCGATGATAATTGTTTTCAGTTTCATTTTATACGACGGTTTTATTTGGACTGAAATCCGGAAGTATAAGGGAAATACGGGTGCCGGGATTTTCAGTATTATCGGAAAAGGCACTGGAAATGATCAGATCGATTTTAACATGATAGATTTTCTGAAGAACCTCAATTCTTTTCGCAATATTGATCAGGGCTGTTGATTTCCGGTTGGTTTTAACCTTTATTTCCTGTGATTTATCAATGCCGATGCCATTGTCAGTCACTTCACAGATCAGTAAACCATTGCTTTTCCTGAACATAACCCTGATGAATCCATCGACTTTATTTCCGGTGAAAGCATACTCTACAGAATTTTCTACAAATGGCTGCATTAGCATGGGAGGTATTTTCATATCGGCAACGCCTTCTTCTGCCTCAATGGTAAAATCAAAAATACCGGGAAAACGAAGTTGCTGCAATTGTAAATATTTCTCGAGTACCGCACGTTCTTCTGCAACCGAAATAAACTCATTTTGTGAGTTTTCAAGAATTTCACGCATCAGTTTGGCGAACATGGTAAGGAACTTATTGGCAGCGCGGGCATCGTTTTGCAGCACAAAACTATTGATGGCATTGAGGGTGTTAAAATAGAAATGGGGATTCATCTGACTTTTCAGAAAATTCATGTTAGATTGGTTGGCCTCCTTTTCAAGGCGGGATATTTCAACCTCCTTGCGAATGCTGAAGTTGCGCATGCTGAGAAGAACAACCGTAATCAGTGCAAGAACAGCCACTCCTGCAAGCATGATAAAAAAAAAATTCTGCTGATACAACGGCGGACTGGAAATTTTGATTGAAATGCTGGTTTCATCCAATATCCAGGGCCAGTCTTTATAGGTTGACTGTACTTCAAAAACATATTCTCCGGGCTTCAGTCCGGAGAATTCAGCTTTACGGTCGCCATTCTGACTCTGTATCCAATCATCTTTAACTCCCTTAAGCCTGTATCGATAGATGCGATCTTCCGCATGCCTGAAATCAAAGCCGGAAAAAGAGATGATGAATGTATTCTGGTCGTGTGGCAGCGTGACCAATTGCCCATTTCTCAATGGGTAATCTAATTCTTTCAGCCCGCCGTTGACGGTAATGGACTCAATCCCAAGCGCAGCCCGGGTTTCAAAGTTCACAAACGAATCCGGATGAAAAGCAATTACACCGCCTTCGCCACCGAAATAGATGGTTCCATCCTCATCCATAAAACTGGCGTTGGTGTTAAACTCTTTGAAAGGCAGTCCATTGATGGTACCGTAATTATTAAACTTGCCAGTACCGGGATTGAACCGGGCGATGCCTTTCCAGGTACTCATCCAGAGACAGCCGCGATGATCCTCATAGATTACATTCACAGAATTATCAATCAGCCCCTCCTTCGTGGAATAGTGCGCCGTGAACTTTTCGGTTGCAGGGTTAAAAGCATAGATGCCGTTTCGGATGGTTCCCATCCACAAGATCCCGTTTTTTGTTTCATGGATGCAAAACACCTCAGGTTCGGCTTCACTGCCCGGAGGCACAAATACCCGGCTGGCATCGTGCTTCTCCTGATTCAACTTAACCAGTCCAATATCACAGGCCAGCCAGATCTGATTGGTATGATCCTCGCAAAGATCTCTCGGATTAATCCTGGCTAAAGCAGAGTCAGTGAATTGAATTCGCCTGAAGTGTGCATAATTGTCATCTGCTTTCCCAATCTCAATATTCCGGTGACTGCTGATCCAAATGCTTTCTTTGCGATCTTTGAAAATATTATAAACATGATGGTTCAGTGTTTTAAACACTGAAAATTTGTTTTTACTGACCTGATACCTGAGAATCACCGTATCAAAATTGAGCAGCAATTCTTCATCATTCAAAGCAGCAATATCAAATACATTATTCGTTGTGCCAGGTTTTTGAAAACCGGCGGGGAGCTTGATATTCACCACGGAATTGTCACGCAGATCAATCCGGTCGAGACCACCATCCCTTGAGCCCACCCAAAGATGATTTTGCCTATCCTTAAAAACAGAAGTTGTGCTCCAGCCGCTGAGTGTGTTGTGTTTCCCCCGCTCGTTCAGCCAGCTTGTATAAGTGAGTTGCGGTTTTGTGTATTTGTGCAGGCCACCGATGCCACCGATCCAGAGGTTTTCCTGATGATCGATGTAGATTTGGTACTGGATTTTTCCACCAATCACCTTTTGAATTGGATGGTCAAATTCAAAAGCCCTGTTTTGTAAATCAAAAACGACGGCCATGTCATAATCAGAGCCAATGAATATCTTCCCCGGACTTATTTCATAGAGGTAATTATGGAGCTGAAATAACGGTGATCCCTTTTGCGACACAGGGATTGGAATATGAACCAGGGCATGGGTTGTCACATCACTTACAAATAATTCCGTAAAAAGGGTTTCCTGACTCAAAACGCCCAACACAAATAACCCTTTTGATGCTCGGATAAACGTAATTTTCAGGTTATTGTTCTTTAAATCCCTGAAGCGGTAACAGGAGTCGGCATCTTCAGCGGTTATTTTGGTTTTGGTTCTCAGTGCATGATATGAAAAGTGAAATAGACCTTTCCAGGATGCAATCCACAGGCCACTGTTTTCCGAAACCAAGTTGCCGTTTTCATTATAAAAACCAGAAATATCAATAATGCTGATGTCTGTCAAATCCGTATTAAAAGAAACCAATTCTCTATGATTTACCAGCCACCCCTGCCCGTTTTTATCGAAACAAATATCGCTGTCACTATAGTCAGCATGACGGGTTTCGAGCTGAAAATGAACCCTTTGAAAATTATTTGTTTTCCGCTGGTATTTAGCGATACCTGATCTTGTAACAACCCATATTCCGCCGGATTTGTCTTCAGTTATCTTATTTATAGCATTGTCTATTAAAGTTGTCGTATCGTTGGCATCGTTTCTGTAAACGTTAAAAGTATGTCCGTCAAACCGGCTCAGACCATCCCTGGTCCCGATCCACACATAGCCTTCCGGATCATGGTAAACACAATTGATATGATCATGCGCCATGGTTTCAGATGCAGAATAAGAAACAAGTTGCTGCGCCATCATGGCACCCTGGAAAATAAAAATCAGCGCGATTACGATCTGAAATTTTACCGGGAATACTATTCGCTGTTGTTTCATGATGGCAAATCTAATTACTAATATTTTAACCGGAACTAAAAAAAGCAAGGTTAATCCGTTGAACTTGGCGTTTGCTCAACCCAAAACAGGATTTCGTCATCGAAAAATGAGGTTTCGTAATGATTGCTACCGCAATTTCAAATTCTAACATTACTTTTGTTATAGTGCAATTTGATTTATTTTAATATTCATTCACGTGTAACTTTAACGTATGAAAATTCAATTTCACCTGTCTTCAACCGGAATGCATCAATTCAAATCAGTTCAAATTGGATGGATCATTTTATTGGAGATTTTCTCTTTACATGGCTATTCGGTTGAAAGCAGAAATATTGGTTATTCAGATACCATCGTAAAAGTGAAAAACACACCCGGTCCGCAGGTTCAAAAATATTCGTTTAGCGTAATTCCGGCTGCAGAAAATACTTTCGGATATGAGATAACTGAGCAGGGAAAAATCATTGTCCGGCAGAAAACCATTCCATCCTTGCCGGGAAACAAGGGCTTCAAAACAAAAAATGATGCTGAAAAATGTGCCGGGCTTGTGATTTTAAAGCTCAGCAGAAACATCATGCCTCCCACCATAACCCCGAAGGAAATCGATTCCTTAGGCATACAATCAAATTCCGGCATCCTTCAAAAAAATCATTAATTCTTAAAACCACCAGTCATGACAAAGCATTTACTAGTAATCATCATAGCAGCAACATGGCTGATGCCAGCCTGTATGCAAGCCCAGGGCACCTGGACTAAAAAAGCAGATTTCGGAGGCATCGGGAGAACCGAGGCCGTAGGTTTCACCATTGATTCAAAAGGGTACATTGTAACAGGTGAGAAGTATGATAATGGTTTTTACATTTGCAACAGAGACCTGTGGGAGTATGACCCATCCAACAATGTCTGGTCACAAAAAGCCGATTTTGGCGGAGTTGGCAGATACTCGGCAGTTGGATTTTCCATAGGTTTAAAAGGGTATGTCGGCTGGGGTCTGACAAGTCCATTCTCTTACATCGGCGATTTCTGGGAATATGATCCGGTTGCCAATGTCTGGTCGCAAAAAGCAGACCTTGGTAGTTCCGGAATAAGGGAGGCTGCCACGGGATTCTCCATCGGCTCAAAAGGGTATATGGGAACAGGAACAAATCACAATAATGCAGATGGAATCAGATTGAAAGACTTTTGGGAATATAACCCGGCTAAAGATACCTGGACAAGAAAAGCCGATTTCGCAGGCGTTGCAAGATGCGCAGCAGCAGGTTTTACAATCAATTCGAAGGGATATATCGGAACAGGAATTTCAGAAACAACTTCGCTCAGCGATTTCTGGGAGTACAACCCACTCAATGACATGTGGACACAAAAAGCGGCTTTTGGAGGCGGTGTCAGGATGTCGGCAGTTGGTTTTTCAATTGGCTTAAAAGGTTATATCGGAACGGGATTTGATGAAGGGTCAAACCTTAAAAGTGATTTTTGGGAGTATTCAGTTGAAAATGACAGCTGGATGAAAAAAGCAGACTTCAGCGGCGCAACCAGAGGCAATGCAACCGGATTTTCAATTGGAACAAAAGGGTACATCGGAACCGGATGGGCTACTGGCGATATCCATTTGAAAGATTTCTGGGAGTACGATGCCTCTTGCATTACCGGCGCTGCCGGATTAATTTCGGGGGCATCTGCGGTTTGCCCTGGTCAGCAAAATGTCGTTTATACTGTTTCTCCGGTCATCAATGCAACCAGCTATATCTGGTCGTATTCAGGAACCGGAGCCAACATTTCAGGATCCGGCAATCCGGTATCCATCAGCTTTGGAAACACGGCAACTTCAGGAATTCTTTCAGTATATGGAACCGGCTCTTGCGGCAATGGAACACCTTCCCAGGACTTCCCAATTGCCATCGGACAAAGTACCTGGAGCCGGAAAGCTGATTTTCCGGGTATAGAGCGGTGGAGTGGAGTTGGCTTTTCAATTGGCGCCAGGGGCTATCTGGTTACCGGAGCAAAGTATGACAATGGCGCCTATATTTGTAATAAAGATCTCTGGGAGTACGACCCTGCCACAGGCATCTGGGCTCAAAAAGCAGATTTTGGCGGCGCCGGGCGGTATTCGGCTGTCGGCTTTTCCATAGGCTCAAAGGGGTATGTCGGCTGGGGTTTGACCAGTCCATTCAGTTATATTGATGATTTCTGGGAATATGATCCGGGTACCAATGTGTGGTCACAAAAAGCAGACCTTGGCAGTTCAGGCAGCAGGGAAGCAGGTATTGGTTTTTCAATTGGCAACAAAGGATATATCGGGACAGGATGCAACCACCAGATTAGTTATGGGTACCTGTTGAAAGATTTCTGGGAATATGATCCGGGTGGAAATACCTGGTCAAGAAAAGCTGACGTTGGCGGTGAAAGCAGGGTTGCTTCGGTGGGTTTTTCAATCGGATTAAAAGGATACGTTGGAACCGGATCCGGTTCAAATTATCTGAAGGATTTCTGGGAGTATGATCCGTCAACCAATACCTGGAACAGAAAAGCTGATTTCGGAGGGATTGCGCGGCAATCCGCCTCAGGTTTTTCAATTGACAATTATGGTTATATCGGAACGGGGGTTTATGGTGATGTGAATTATAACAAGTGTAAAGATTTCTGGGAATACTCAGTTGAAACTGATAGCTGGACTCAAAAACCCGATTTCGGAGGCACTGCAAAATCTGAAGCAACCGGCTTTTCCATCGGCACGAAAGGATATATCGCATGTGGAAATCTTTCCGGACAGCAGCAAACAAACGATTTCTGGGAATATGATCCGGGATGCAGGAAGGATGCGAGCCATATTGATGAGCTTGTAATTGACGGCGGTTGGATGCAATTTTCTATATATCCGAATCCAAGCAACGGACAATTCACCATCGATGTTAAAACAACCACCCTGGAGGTGTTTAACGTCGAATTTTACACTATACCTGGCTCGCTGCTGGGGAAGATTGAAAATGTTTCTGTCAATGGATCACTAACGCTCAAAGAAGAGATGCAGTATCTTGCCACAGGTATGTACACCATCGTTTTCCGGAACCAGGATAAATCGGTTAAAAGGGTCACGGGTAAGTTCATCGTAACAAAATAGTATAGTACCCGTGATCATGAAAACAAACCTTCTCACCGGGTTCATTCTTTTTCTTATTGTATCGAACGGATTTGCCCAAATCCCGCAATCCCCGGATAAAGTCAATTCGAATGGTCAGAGAGATGGGATTTGGACAATTTTATACAATAAGGATTGGAAAGAACCCGGGAAAAGTGATACTGCAGCATATTACAGAATAGTTACTTTTCTTGATGGAAAACCTGCCGGGATGGTTCGCGATTACTATTTATCAGGGAAGATCCAGTGGGAAGGTAAACTCAAATCGATCGACCCGGATCTGTTTGATGATGGAACATGTTTATGGTACTATGAAAATGGAATCACCAAAAGCACTGTAAATTATTTGAATGAAAAACCAAACGGGGAATACCGTGAAAATTATTCAGATGGAAAAATTGGTGTAAACGGTTCCATGAAAAACGGTTTCAGGGATGGTTTGTTTACTTACTTTCACCCCAATGGGGAGATCTTTTCAAAAAGATTATTTCATCAGGATAGTTTGTGGAGTGTTGAATTCACCAAAGATTCACATGGCAAACTACTAAAAACAGGTGACCTGATAAAAGGGTGCGGAAATTTTACGGATTATTTCCGTACGGGGAAGAAATCCGGGAAGGGGAACTATGAAAATGGAGTCAAAGAAGGAACCTGGACCTTTTATTTTAATAATGGAGCATTGGCCTCGCAAGGCAATTTCGTCAATGGATTGAAAGATGGACTATGGAAGGAATATGAAAGATCAAAAGGATGGTGGCAGGGAAACTACATCAAAGGGAAATCTGAAGGACAATGGATCTATTATGATTCTGACGGGCATATTTTAATTGAGGGGGTAGTTAAAAATGATATACAAAATGGATTCTGGAAATACTACGATGAAAATGGTGACTGGTGCGAAGGGGTAATCATAGACGGGAAACAGGAACGGAAATGGGTTTATTGGTATTCAACCTACAGGGAACATGGAGAATTATTATATATCAATGGCAATAAGGAAGGCAATTGTATCTGGTGGTATAAGGATGGGAAATTATGCAGGGAAGGCCATTATAAGAATGATGTGGGAGAAGGTTTCTGGAAGCAATACAATGAGGATGGAAGCTGGGCTGAAGGAGTTTATTCTGATGGGAAGCAGGAAGGGGAGTGGAAAGAATTCAGATCAGATGGGAAATACAGGAAAAGTCGTTACTATAAAAACGGGCACAAACAGAAAAGAAATCCAGCGGTGTCCGGGCACCCTAATCCTTAATGCATCGCACAGAGTACCCCCAACTCATAATATCCCAGTTCGTGGCTACAAAGATGTAATTATAGAACAGTGATATACCGGTAGCGGTCATATAGGAAGAAGAAAACCAGTATCCTCTGTCGTTCAAATAGTAGAAGTTGCCATCTGTACCATAACCTTGCCGGAAGCCACCCGGAAGGGCTGTAAAACCAGATTCGTTGGTTGCGCCTGCATTGGGGCTTGCCCAATGTGTTGTTCTGGATTCTCTTAATTTACCGCTGGCAACATCAACACCGCCCAGATAGTCAATCAGGGTTGTCCATTCATCCATGGTTGGCACATGCCAGCCGGGGGGACACATATTACGGGTATCTTCAACAACATAGTAGTTATAAAGTTTGCCATATATGCCAGCATTGGATGGATTATTTCCGTAATCACAGCAGGCACCCGTCGTTAAATTGAGCCAGGTGAAATTGTCCGTTACATCCGGTATGCCGGTTCCATCACGGTATTTGGTCGTTTTCAGGTTCTCGGCCATCCATACCTGTGTCCCGATCTGTACAGTCGAATAGTTGTTGCTGTCAGCATCAGTGCATGGATTAAAAGTAAACATTGTTGTTTTATTGCCGGCAGGTACATCAGTTACAACGGTGCTGTAAATCCCGGAAGTGCCTTTGTAAAGCAATCGTTCTCCATCTGTGTATGGCATTTCAATCGTGGCTGCTGTGCTTTTTATCTGACTGCTTTCCATACCCTTGGTGGAAGGGAGATACTCAATCTTTGGCTCCGTTTGCAGGCTGCCCTGACAGGCCAGTTTTGCAGAATAGAAATAGTTTTTGCCGGAAACTTTTACGATATACATCCCTTTACTGAATCCGGATACCCGAAAACTGTGATAACCTGGAGATAGCAGGTTGTTGATCCGGCAAATGGTTTTACCTGATAAATCATCTATGCTGATTACTGCATCGCCAGTTTCAGGAGCATCAAACGCTATGGTTGATTGATTTCCAATTGGATTCGGATAAATTTGCAATGATTCTTTACCTGATCCGGGGATTCCTGTTCCTGTTGTGAATGTCAAATGTAAGACATCTCCACCGTTCAAAGTAACGGAGGCGCCACTTGTTAAGTTATCAACTTTAATTGCTCCGACTGTTGCGGATGCACCGGCACCGGTAAAACTAATCAAATAGTCCTGCGCATGAGCTTTAAGAATGGCAAGAGCCATGAGAATGAAGATGGTAGCTTTTTTCATGATGGATAATTTTTTATAAAGCTAAAATAATTTAGATTATTTAATGAGAACTCATTTATACTCACCTAATTCTGGATACAGCGGATCGATGATCCGGTGGTTTTCCAGTACATGTTGGAAGTAACATATTCATAATTGTAATTCATGCTCCGGTAATACGCGTTGTCGCTGTTCTGTGTTGTGGTCCAGAATTGATTGTAATTCATCATTCCGATAAAATTTTGATCTATATGCCTGATTCCGCCTGCAAGGGCCGTGAAGCCGCTGCTGTTCGTCGCACCCGCGTTGGGGGAATTCCAGTGGATCGTGCCGGTCTCTTTCAGCTTTCCTCCTGCAACGCCTGTGCCGCCTAAGGTGGCGCAAAGCACGTCCCATTCAGTGTTTGTCGGCAGGTGCCAGTCAGCCGGGCATATCCCGGTAACATTACCTGTCGGGGCTGGGTTCCAGGAGGTGGTATTGGAGGCTCCGTTATAATACTGGACTGCCTCTCCCCATTGGTATAAACCGCCCCAGGTATCGCAGTTTGAACTGATGTTATCGTAACAATACTTTTCGGGGATGCTGTTACTGGTCTGTTCGATGGCGCCGGAAACCATGCTGCCATAGTTCAGGTTCTGTGCCATCCAGCATTGGCTGCCGAGAAGTACGACGTTGTAAGACTTACCGTCCCTTGCGTCGGTTAACACACTGCAATCCTTTGTAATGATCGTGATCTCATTGCCATACTGGGTGCCAATATTGTTGGTCGCATAGGCCCGGATCCAGTATTTTGTATTCATGGCCAGGCCGGTCATGCTGCTGGTATAAGAACCTGTCCCGGTACCATCAAGGGTCTTGCTGTTTGCCGTGGTGGGATTTGGCACAGTGTTCCAGCATACACCCCTTATGGTCACTGATGATCCGCCGTCGCTGGTTATGGACCCTCCGCTCGTTGCCGTGTACCATGCGATCCCCGACGCTGCCGTAGTGGTAAGCAGGATGATGCCGTTCTGGGTCGTGAAGCTCACTTCATTGCCGTAATAGGTACCCGCCCCGTTCACGGCATAAGCACGCACATAATAAAGCGTCGATGGGTTCAGCCCGGTGATGTTACTGGAAAAGGTCCCTGTGCCGCTTCCGCTGACAGTCATGGGATCATTAATGGTCGGGCCGGGTGAAGTGCTCCAGCAAACCCCCTTTGAAGTGACTGCCGACCCTCCGTCTCCGGTAACGGAACCACCGCCCGATGCCGACTGTGCCATGATGGAAGTGATCGTAACTGTGGTCACGGTTGCAATTCCGTTCTGCGTGGTAAAGCTTACTTCATTGCCGTAATAGGTACCCGTGCTATTTGTAGCATAGGCACGCACATAATAGGTCATAGTGGCTGTAAGGCCTGTAAGACTGCTTGAAAATGTGCCTGTACCGCTTCCGTTGACTGTCAAAGGATCATTAATGGTCGCACCGGGTGACGTACTCCAGCAAACCCCCTTTGCAGTGACTGCCGACCCGCCGTCTCCCGTAACGGAACCACCTCCCGATGCCGACTGTGCCATGATGGAAGTGATGGTAAGGGTGGTCACGGTTGCAATGCCGTTCTGAGTGGTAAAGCTTACTTCATTGCCGTAAAATGTCCCGGCCGCATTGGTGGCATATGCCCTGACATAATACGTTGTGTTGATGGAAAGGGCTGTCAGGCTGCCCGAAAATGAACCGGTACCGCTGCCGTTCACAGTTTTAAAATTCGCTGTGGTCGGACCCGGACTTGTATTCCAGCAAACTCCACGCGCTGTAACAGAGGCTCCCCCGTCATATGAAATATATCCCCCGCTCAATGCGGTGAATGCTGTAATTGATGTAACAGATGTTGTTGTCAGGATGACCGTACCGGTTTGCGTGGTAAAGGTGACCTCGTTGCCATAGCTGGTTCCCTGGGAATTTATAGCATATGCCCTCACATAATACACGGTTGATGGCACCAGTGATGTCATCCCCGCTGTGAAGGCGCCCGGGCCGCTGCCTGCTGTTGCCTTAAAGTTGACTGTAGCCGGGGCAGGAGCTGTATTCCAGCAGATCCCCCGCTCGGTGACCGGAGATCCTCCATCCCCGGAAATAGTACCTCCTCCGGTCGCGGAAACTGCCGTGATGGCTATGGCCGGAGCGGTGTATATCATAGCCAGCTGGGTCCCTCCCCACACCGGGATGCCATTGTTCAGCGTCAGCACCTGGCCGTTCAGCCCGACCGGTACCCTGACCCATTGGGTCCCGTTCCAGTATAGCATATCGCCGTTATTCGCACCCTGCGGAGGGGAGACAGGAACCCATTTTATCCCGTTCCAATAGTAATATCCTGCCAAAACATTGTTGGGTTCCACACCGGCAACAGCAGTATTATATATAAGCAACCCGGTGGCCGGTGAGGTGACGGGAGCAGCGACATTGGCCGATGTGAGTGCAACCCGGGGAGGTAGGAATCCTTTGGTGGATGATTTGGTATCAAGTATTGCCGATGCATCAGGTGCGCTGTTATCAGTGTTGATTCCTACCTGGGCAAACATCATATAACGAAATATCAGCATCATGGTAATCAGTGAAACGATTTTTTTCATAATTCACAATTTTGGTCGTATGAAAATAAGAGGTTGAAGATAAAAAGAATGTTAAGGCATAAAATTACATTAATTATTGGAAAAACCAGG
>CAIKNA010000249.1 GCA_903828645.1 uncultured Bacteroidales bacterium | reverse complement strand
GTGGATCTTCGTGAAATAATGAATGTATCATGCAAACCAGGAAAACAAAACCAATTACTGTTAAAAAGAAGACCGAAAAAAATCCCGAAACCGTCCCATATCATCGCAAACCAACCGACCTGTCGCTGGAAGCCTGGCAGGTCGCGCTCAGAAAACAATTTGTAACCGGCAAGAATTTTGCCATTAAAAAGCTGGATGGTCACGCGGTATTTTGCGACTATTCGGTGTACAACCCCGAAACAAAGAATACCTACAAGGTGGCGATCAGGAACAGTGAACCTGGGATGAACTTTTGCTCCTGTCTTGATTTTAAAACCAACCACCTCGGCACCTGCAAGCACATTGAGGCCGTTTTACTGCAGATTCAGTCAACTCCGCGGCTGGCGGCCATTCTCACCAAAGGGTACACTCCGCCATACACATCCGTTTATTTGCGATATGGCAAGGAACGGGAGGTCATGCTCAGGATCGGGACGGATCATGCGGTCAAATTTAAAAACATTGCCTGGGAGTATTTTGACAAAGAGATGAAACTGACCTCTTTCGGATTTGCAAATTTCGAGCAATTCCGGATGAGAGCAAGCACTATTGATTCCGATTTTCGCTGTTACGATGATGCCCTGAAGTTCATTCTCGAAACCCGGGAAAAACAATCCCGTCTGAAATTGTTCAACGACCGGTATCCAACCGGAGAAGAACTTGAAGGAATCCTTACAACCAAACTGTTTCCCTACCAGCAAAAAGGAATCCTTTTCGCGGCAAAGGCCGGCCGAAGCATGATCTGCGATGAAATGGGATTGGGCAAAACGATCCAGGCCATCGGAGTTGCTGAATTAATGAAGGAGGAAAGGGGAATATCCAGCGTATTGATCGTTTGTCCGACTTCCCTGAAATATCAGTGGCAATCGGAAATACAGCGATTCTCTCCAAGCGAGGTTATCGTCATAGAAGGACTCCCGCATATCCGCCAGGGCCAATATGAATCAGGAGCATTTTACAAAATCGTTTCTTACCATGCACTAAGTCACGACCTTGCCGCTGTCAACCAGGTGGAATTTGACATGGTGATTCTCGATGAAGCCCAGCGGATCAAGAACTGGAAGACAAAAATCGCCCAAAGTGTTAAAAAAATCCGTTCTCCTTATGCACTGGTGTTAACAGGCACCCCGCTCGAAAACAAACTGGAGGAGCTCTATTCCATCGTTCAATTCGTTGACCCGTTCAAACTCGGCCCATACTATCAGTTTCTCGATTATTACACGGTGAAGAACGAAACCGGCCGAGTGGTCGGGTATAACCACCTTCATGACGTAAGCCGGAAACTATCGGATATCATGATCCGCCGCTCGAAAAAAGAGGTGATGACGGAACTTCCAGAGCGCATGGATAAAAACCTCTTTGTCTCCATGACTGAGCAGCAAATGGCAATGCATGAAGAATTTGGCAATAACGTAGCCAGAATCGCCGATAAATGGAAAAGGTTTGGCTTTCTAAATGAGCAGGACCGTCAGCGGCTGCTGATCAATCTCAACCTGATGCGAATGGTGTGCGACAGCACCTATATTGTTGATCAGCAAACACGTCACGACACCAAGATCGGTGAGTTGATGAACATCCTTGAGGAATACCTCGACGGAAACAATGAAAAGGTGGTCGTTTTCAGCCAGTGGGAGCGCATGACACGGCTGGTTGCACGCGAGCTTGACGCACGCAAAACCGGCTACCGCTATCTGAATGGCAATGTACCCAGCCGCCAGCGGAAAGAGTTGTTCGACCATTTCAATTCAGATGCCGGCTGCCGCGTATTTTTATCCACCGATGCCGGAAGCACCGGGCTGAACCTTCAATCGGCCTCCATGATCATCAACCTCGATATTCCCTGGAACCCTGCGTTACTTGAACAACGTATCGGACGGGTACACCGCTATGGCCAGAAAAACAAGGTTTCTGTTATCAACTTCGTTTCTACCGGGACCATAGAACATCGCATGATCGGGGTGCTGAATTTTAAAAGCTCCCTCTTCGATGGCATCCTGAACAATGGCGAAGATTCCATTTTCATGGGAGAAGACAAATTCCGGGCATTCATGAAAACCGTCGAAGAAATTACTACCCCTTCCCCTGCGGATGTCAATGCCGGCATTCAAATTCCCACAGATATACAGGCTGAAGCCGATGATTTGCAGCAAACAACAAAAAACCAGGAAACTCCCAGTCAAAATGGAGAAGAGTTACTCCTTGATTTTCCCGGTGATGATGATGTTCCATTTCCGGAACCGGATGAAATCATTTCAAAACCTGAAATGGGCGATGAGGCTCCCGATCCATCTGCACTCATTGCCGGGGGTCTGGGATTTCTGAGCGGGTTGGCCCGGACTTTTTCTTCACCTGAAGCCACACAAAAACTGGTATCTTCAATGGTCGACACAGACCCCGCTTCCGGAAAAACCTATCTTAAAATTCCCGTGGACAATGAAAAGGTTGTAACTGATGCGCTGAATCTCTTCGGACAGTTATTCAAGGCATTTGGTAAAAAATAGAACCGGATGACCTATTCGGCCTTCCCTAAAAAGACATCCCATATCAACAAACTGCCTGTCCCAAAAATCTTCTCCCGTTTAATAACGGAAAAATCGATGGAGTCTTTGGTGACCCTACTCTGATTATTTGGAGTTGACTGACCCTTCGGATTGAAGGTATAACCGAGTTTCCCGCTATAGATTGAATTACCTGTGCGCTGTAATGGCTGTTGCACCCATATCGAATCAGCCGCATGCCATGATGGGACAGCGGAGGCCTGCCCGGATATAAAAATCCCGCGGATCATTTCCTGTGCTTTTTCCCTGAAAGGAAGTGCAACCGAGGTGTCGTGCACGATGGCCTGGTAATCGCAGAGATCGGAAAACTTGTTCACAGCCGCATCTTCAAACGCATGAAGCGATGCCACTGAAAGCGTTTCAGCGGCAAATGTCGATCTGATGCTGTCTTTGATAATGGTCAGCCGGGCCTCCTCGTGCGCACCATCAGGCTGCTCCCGGTCGTTGCAACTTTTAGCCGTGGTTAAAAGGTACAGGAGAATCAGTGCCGGTACATAAAAAAACCTTTTCATCTTTTCCTGTTATTAATGCGAAATCTTAACAACATGATCTTCTCATTCCTCACCCGGGATTCAAGGATTTCAATATTCTTCAGGCTTCCTGAAGGCATGGTCATCCGGTCGATAAACTCCTGCTTATTGAACAACGCCATCCCCGTCGCCTCCTTGTCATTCACAACCTGGTAAATCATGGCATCGTCGTCAATCATTGCCTCCAGCCGGGTTTTTCTTTTTTCCCAGTCGTCAACCTTCATCATCGAAAAATAATGGATCATCAGGGCATAATCATTGGCATGAAGATTAACGGATTCATTTAATTCCAGTTTTTTCAGGATGCGGACGATCGTATCGGTTTGGTAATATTCCGCGGATACTACCAATCTTACTTTACTCCTGTCTGTTTTCAACTTAAAGCAACCCTCTTTTCCGCAGGGATAATTTACCGGGGATTCACCCTCCAGCAACATCCTGACTTCAATTTTACTTTTGGTAATCGGTTCCCGGGTATCGGCGTCATAAAAACAGAAGGTATATTCGCGGGTGTTGAACAACCTGAACAAACCATAAAAGAGGAAAACAATGACAAGCACCAGTAGGGGTACAATGATAAAAAACCGGTTGGCCAGGGGAGGTGCGGCGGTTGCCGGCTCTTCAATTTTGACAATATCACTGTTTTTAAAAACGAAATCATCCCAGTTCTCATAACCGGCATAACGGCTTAAAAAATTAAGCATGTCAATGCGCGGAACGGAGATTTTTCCTGATTTCATATGGGTATAAAACCATTTTTCACTGATATGTGCCTTTACTTTGAGACGAAGTTCTTCCTGGAAATCGGAGATCTCCTGCCCCTTCCATTCAGAAATAGAGGGATTGATTCCCGGGTAGGATTGCTGCATCATGGCTACAATCTCTTTTTTCAACACTTCAAAATATGTATGGTCTTTCCGGGACAAAATTCGATCTATTTTTTAAAAATGTGTACGCAGAACCCTTGTAAAACAATTTACAACCAATTTACAAGTCTCTTTCTGATCCGATTTGCAACCCCGGACTAATTTCGCGATGTAAAAACACCCCCGGCATTGCCAAACCAAAACTATAAAAAAGAATGATTTTAAACAAATTTCAATAACCAATTAAAAAAAGGAGGAATAAACCATGAGATTAAAAAACAGCACAATTTTGCAGGCAACCGTTGCAATGACAATTTTATTCACGGCTCTTTTTTCACCCTGCATCATGGCACAGAAAAAATCTTCGGCCACGAAGATCGGCACCTATGATTCAAGAGTCGTGACATTTGCCTGGTCAAGGTCAGACTTTTTTAAGCAGCAAATGATCAAAATGACACAGAAAAGCGATTCTGCCGAAAAAGCGCATGACACTGCCAGGGTCAGGGAACTTTCAGTGAAGTCAATGTCATACCAGCATTTGCTGCACCAGATGGTTTTCAGCAACGGCTCCATGGGAGTGTTGATGGCCCTTGTAAAAGACAAGCTTCCGGGACTCGCAAAAACTGCCGGGGTTAGCCTTATTCTCAGCAAATGGGAACTGAACTACCTGGATCCTTCGGTTGAAACCGTCGACCTGACCAACCAGGTCGCACAACTATTTCAGCCAAAGGATGATATCGCTAAAATGGCTGGCGAAATTTCAGTCCAGCCCCCTATTCCTCTGGACGAACTGGGGATCGAGAGTGACATGCTGGATTCATATTGCCAGCGGTTTGGAAATAAATAATGTTAATTTTGATAAAAATAATCATCCAAAACAAAGGAGGCAACCATGTTGGAATTTGTTCATAACCACATCACAAAAGAACTGGAGCAAAACACAAAAACGGATATCATCTTTATCCTTACCGCCATCATCCTCAACCTGATCACCCTGGGAATCAATTCGGGCATGGCCGAAAAATCGAGAACCGTAAATTCGGCCCTCATCGTCATGTTCGTTTTTGTCACCCTGATTGTACTCGTAAATGTCGTGGTCATCATCGGGCTGCTAAAAGGGCGGCAAACCCGAACAAAACTTGTGACCGGACTCATGTCCATGTACAAAGACCAGAATGTGTCCAAATACTACGATGAATCGCTCCTCGGCAATTACAACGTCAGGTACAATCTCTTCATCATGGTCGTGGTGTGTACCGGCGTCATCGCCGCAATCGTGCCGTTTATTTCGAGGTAATCACTGTTTTTACAATGCAATGCTTTTCGTAAGGACTTACCCTCCTGACCGGCTATTCCTGTGCCGCAACATCAACATGAATTTTCAATGATAAACAATAAAAATATGAAAAGAACACTTTTAATTTTAGCAGGGCTTGCTTTTTTTACAATTAGAAATCAATCCCAAACAGTTGCCGATGCCGACGGCAATCTATATGATACAGTCGTTATCGGCACCCAGGTCTGGTTAAAAGAAAACCTGAGAACAACACATTACAACAACGGGGATCCCATACCCAATGTCACTGCATCCGGTGCATGGGCAGGACTTACATCGGGAGCCAGATGCTATTATGACAATGATTCGGTTTCCCATGATTCGGTTTATGGTCCATTGTACAACTGGTACGCGGCAACCGACACCCGCAATCTTTGTCCTTCAGGCTGGCGCATATCCTCAAATGCCGAATGGACAGCGGCGGAAACATTTCTGGGGGGAAACACCGTTGCAGGAGGCCAGATGAAAGAAGCAGGTACGTTGCACTGGCTGAATCCCAATACCGGGGCGACCAACAGTTCCGGTTTTACCGGACTTCCGGGCGGCATGCGTGACCCTCTGAATAATAATTTCAGAACGATCGGTGAAAATGGCCTTTGGTGGACATCTACCGCGTACAATGGATCGATGGCCTGGAGCACTTATATGTGGAACCAGTTTGCCGGGGTTGATCATAATCCCGGCTCCAAAAAATACGGATTCAGCATTCGTTGCATGAAGGACGTTGCCACAGGGCTTGGAAATAATGACTCCCCGGGAAAAATCAGGATCTACCCTAATCCCTCCGCAGGTAAAATAACCATTGAACCGGGTTCATGCAAGGATTCGCACCTTTTGGTTTACAATATTTTTGGAAAAATCGTCGTGCAAAAAGAATTGACCGGCAACTCAAACCTCCTCGACATCAGTGATTTGCCAAGAGGTGTCTACCTGCTGGCGATCACAGGGGAACGGTGGACGATGCAGCAGAAAATAATCAAAGAATAAGGTACAGCTGATTATCAGAGGTCAGAACTCGTCGGGCAATGATTTCAACTGCTCATTGGTAAATACCGGCCCGTCCTTGCAAACATAAGTCGAACCGATGTTGCACCGGCCGCATTTGCCCAAACCGCACTGCATCTTCATCTCCAGGGTGGTGATGATATCCTTGTCGGCGAAGCCGAGTTTAACCAGCGACTGGATGGTGTATTTGATCATAATCGGCGGGCCGCAGGTGATCACCTTGGTGTTCTCGATCACGGGCATAACCACCTCCTCGAGTATTTTGGGCACAACCCCGACATTGGTTGTCCAGGTTTCTTCCGGTTGGTCGATGGTCAGGACCACCTTCAGGCTTTTGTTATCCTGCCATTCCCTGATCTCATCCTTGTAGCACATGCCGTCCGAGGTGCGGGCACCGTAGAGGATCGTGAAATCCTTGTAATCATTGCGGTTGTCGATGCAGTACTGGATCAGCGAGCGCAACGGGGCCAGGCCGATACCACCGCCAATAAACAACAGGTTTTTCCCCTTGAGCTCCTCAAGCGGGAACCAGTTTCCGAAGGGACCGCGGATGCCCACCTCGTCACCTTCTTCCAGGCTGAGGTGCATGTCGGCGGTAACAACGCCTGCTTTTTTGATGGAACAGTCGAAATATCCCAACCGCGTGGCGGAAGAGGCAATGCAAAAAGTACATTCGCCCGAACCAAGAAGCGAAAATTCAACAAACTGGCCGGGTAAATAGGTGAATTTTTCCATCATTCCCTCCTCCCTGAATTTCAGGCGATAGGTGCGGATATCGGGAGTTTCCTGGATGACTTTGTCAACCTTGCATAACATCGGGACGAGTAGCTTTTCCATATAGACTGTAACTAAATTGTAAAAACAGCAACGAAATAAACACCCTGCATTTCTTTCATTCCTTGCATTGCTTTCATTGTTTTCATTGTTCGCATTGTTCGCATTTCCCTCATTCCTGCATCGCAGCAGAAGAAACCTGATTAACAACCTCAAAAATGCTAATATTCACCGGGCAGGCGATGGTGCATTTGCCGCATCCGACGCAAAGGTTTTCACCAAAGCGTTCCTTGTAATAGACAAATTTGTGCATGGCCCGCTGACGCCAGCGGCGGTACTTCACCGGGCGCGGGTTGTGTCCTCCGGCCATCAGGGTGAAATAGCCGTTGTTGCAGGAGTCATAACTCTTGTAACGAACGCCCGTATCCTTCACCTTCTCATCCGAGATTTTAAAGCAGTGGCAGGTCGGACAAACAAATGCACAGGTGTTGCAACTTACGCAATTTCCCGACACATTTTCAAACTCGGGGGTGTCGAAGATCTTTGACAGTTTCGCGTTTACCTCCTTGTAGTCCATTTTTAAACGGAAAGACCCTGTGAAAGATTCATACTGCTTTTTCATCTCTCCGTATTTATCCTCCTCCGACATTTGAGATTCGATATTCAATATTCGATATTCAGTATTCAATTCTGTCAGGAAGTTTTCTCCTTTGGGCGTTCTTGCCTTTATGTATATCTTTCCGTCTGCGCCATTTACGATGACCACATCCATGGCATCAAGGTTTTCCACATCGTAATCGAGCGAAGTGCAGAAACAGTGGGTGCCGGCCTGGTCGCAGCGGGTCGAAATGATCACCGTATTTTCGCGGCGTTTCTGGTAATCGGTGTCGATGTAGTCCCAGTTGTAAACTTTATCAAGCACCTGCAGGCTGCGTGCATCGCAATGTTTTGCGCCCAGGATGACCCGTTTCACCGCCAGCGGATCTTCATCCACTTCCGACACTTCTGTTCCGGCGCTGGTGGCAAGGTACTTCATCACCTTGGCCGATCGCGGGAAGAAAAGCGGTTTGATGCTCTGAGTCGTGGCAATGGGCGACTCTGGATCGCACTCCGTAAGACGGGTTACCCGTTTAAAATCAAATTTGCCGAATTTTTCTACCGGGGCATAGGTTTCGCGACTGGCCATGACGGCCTCGTAGAATTTGTGCAAGCCGGCTTTATCGGTAACAAATGTTTCAACGCTCATAAGGATTGATTCGGATTACATGATGAAATCATCGGGATCTTGCATACTGTATTTATAGAAGGCGCCACGGTCACCCGGGATAACCCCGGCAAGGTGCTCCTGGAAGTTCTCATAGATCACGCTTTCGTTCTGCTTATGGAGCAGGTGCAACGGAAGGTGACTTGGACACGCTTTCTCGCAGTTGCGGCAATCAACGCAGCGGCCTGCCAGGTGAAGCGACCATGTCATCAGGGCATGAAAGGCCCCGGAGGTGGTATTTGCGCCGTTATAAAGGGTGGCGGTTTCCTGGTCGATGCAGCACTTGGCACAATAACAGAGCGGGCAGGAGTGGCGGCAGGCATTGCAGCGGATGCAGTTTTCAAATACCTCTTCGAAATAGGCTGCACGCTCGGGAAGAGGCTTTTCAGCCAGTACTGCGATATCCGGGTTCACTGCATAGGGCTGAAGCCCTATGTTAGAGGGAGTTCCCAGCAGTTCATCGCTCACCACCGCATCGGGAACCATGCACTCCGTGCAGTTCTGCATTTTCCGGCCGGCATCGTCAACCACACCTTCGCAGCATATCCCAACCACGTAAAGATTTTCACGTTTCACCTGGCTTTCCGTCAGCATCAGGTTCAGCGAACGGCTGTCGCACCCCTTCACCACGAGCCCGACACGCTTTCTGCGTGTGTGATCGGTCTTGAGGTAATTCACGAGGTTAAAAACCGATTTGTCGGTGAACACCAGTCTGGAAACCTCCTGCGGACCGGTGATCAGCACAGGGACCTGGTTGTCGTCGAAACCGTTCATCCGGTAACCAACGAACACGTCGATCTTTCCTTCGGCAAACAGCTTCGCCGCTATCTCCTGGATCTGTTTCGTGTAGTTCATCACTTTTCGAAATTTTCTTTTTTGTACAAATGAAGCGGGCCGAGCTTTTTGATGTCTTCGGTCACCTTGTTCACCACTTTGGCAAATTTTGGCCCTTCGGCAGCAGAAACCCACGAAAACTGGATCCTGTCCTCATGAAAACCCACGAAGTTCAGCAGTTTTTTTGTGACCAGGAAACGGCGGCGGGCATAGTAATTCCCGCTGATGTAGTGGCAGTCGCCCGGATGGCAGCCGGAAACAAGTACGCCATCGGCAGTAGTCTGCAACGACTTGATCAGGAACCACGGATCGACGCGCGAGGAACAGGGCACGCGGATGATGCGGATGTTGGGCGGATACTGGATCCTGGAAGTTCCGGTAAGGTCCGACCCGGCATAGGAACACCAGTTGCACAAAATGCCCATGATCACCGGCTCCCAGTTGGGAGGGGCGATCAGCTGGGGCTTTTCAATGCTTACAAGTTGATCTTTTACTTCTGTTTCCATCAGATTGAAACTATCTCGTTAATAATTTGTGGATCGGTAAACCCGGCAAGCGTGATGGCCGTGCTGCGGCAAATAGCCACACACGATCCGCAACCCTGGCAAACGCCTTCGTTGATTTTGGCAACGGTGCGCAACTCCTTCGAACCGTATCCGATGGGAACCTCGTCGGTAACGATGGCACCATAGGGGCAAACTTTCACACAATTCTGGCACCCTGAGCAATATTCATTGCTGATGGTGGATACCATCGGGTCCTTCTTCATGGTATCTCCGGCAAAGAGGCCGCAAACCTTGGCTGCGCAGGCCGAAGCCTGCGATACTGTTTCAGGAATATCCTTGGGTGCCTGGGTACAGCCGGCCAGGAAAATCCCCGCCTTGGCTGTTTCGACCGGACGCAGTTTGGGATGTGCTTCCGACAGGTAACCATATTTATCATAGGAGATTCCCAGCATGCGTGCGAGTTCAGGATTATCTTTGGGAGCAGATACTGCCGTGGCAAGAACTACAAGATCAGCCTCCACTTCAACTACCTGGCCGATCTGGGCATCCTCGCCCCGAACCATCAGCTTGTCGCCCTTCCGGTAAATTTTAGAAACGCGGCCACGCAGATAGGTCGTACCCGTGTCAACCTGGGCTTTCTTGACAAACTCTTCGTACCCCTTTCCTGCAGCGCGGATATCCATGTAAAAAACATAAGCATGGGAATCGTGCACTTTATGGTGCAGCAGGATGGTATGCTTGGTGGTGTACATGCAGCATATTTTCGAACAGTATTCGATCCCCTTGGCCTCATCGCGTGAACCGACGCATTTGATGAAAACAACATTCTTTGGAACCTTGCCGTCAGATGGTCGCACCGGAACCCCGTTGGTAGGACCGTTGGCCGAAACCATGCGTTCAAATTCGAGCGAGGTGATGATGTCTTTAAACCGGCCAACGCCGTATTCTTCGTATGGTGCAGGGTCCCACATGTCGTACCCGGTTGCCACAACAACCGCTCCGATCTCACGTTCAATGATCTCATCCTGCATGGTATAGTCAATCGACCCCTTTTCACAAACCTTGGCACAGATGCCGCACTTCCCTTTCAGGAGCATGGTGCAATGTTCGGCATCGATCACAGGCTTGTTGGGCACAGCCTGCGGAAATGGCGTATAGATCGCTTTCCGCTTGTCGATGCCCATGTTGTATTCGTTTGGAACCTTTACCGGGCATTTCTGCCAGCAGGCACCGCAACCTGTACAGGTTTTGAAGTTCACATAGGATGCCTTCTTCCTGATCTTTACTTTGTAATTGCCTACAAATCCCTGCAATTCAATAACCTCGGAATAGGGAATGAGTTCAATGTAGGGATGGGAGGCTACATCCACCATTTTTGGCGTGAGGATGCATTGTGCACAGTCAAGTGTCGGGAAGGTCTCATCAAGCTGGGCCATTTTACCCCCGATGGATGGACTTCTTTCAACAAGGACTACCGGGATGCGGGCATCGGCAATGTCGAGGGCTGCCTGGATCCCTGCAATTCCGCCGCCGATCACGAGGGCGCGCTTGGTTACCGGGACCGATATTTCATGCAGTTGCTCGTTGGCAATGGATTTGGCGACCGCCATGCGGCAGAGGTCCATGGCTTTGCTCGTGGCGGCCTTTTTATCTTTCTGATGCACCCAGGATGAATGTTCGCGGATGTTGGCAACCTCCAGCAGGTAAGGGTTCATGCCGGCATCCGACAAAGCCTTGCGGAAAGTTTTTTCATGCATTCGCGGCGAACAGGCCGCCACCACAATGGAGGTGAGTTTGTGCTGCACAATGGCATCGCGGATCATCCCCTGCCCCGGATCGGAGCACATGTATTTGTATTCCGTGGCAAACTTGACCTCCCTGATGCGTTTTACCTCCTCAACAACCTGGGGGACATCCACATAATCGGCAATATTGGCGCCGCAAAAACAAACGAAAACTCCTACTCTTGCCATTATTTGACCTCGCTTTCTGCTTCAACAGCTTTGATGGGTTTCTTTACCTTCTCAGGAACCGGCTCAACCTTTCCGATGTTGGCCAATGCGCCTTCAACAGGAACAATGTGCTTGGGGAACTTCAGCTGATCGATCGGGTAACCGAAAGCAAGAGCCATGAGTTGCGTAAAATAAAAAATCGGGATATCGTATTTAATTCCCTGTTTTTTTTCAATGTCGGGCTGACGCATATCGAGGTTCGACTGGCACAGCGGGCAGGCCACCACGATGGCGTGCGCGCCGCTCTCTTTGGCCATGGCCAGGATCTGGCCGCTCAGGTTTTCAACAACCTCGGTATTGGAGATGGAGAAAGAGGCACCGCAGCATTCGGTCTTATAGTCAAATTCGGTGGCGGTAGCTCCCAAAGCCTCGCAGATCTGGTCCATCGAAACCGGGTACTCCGGGGAATCGAATTTGGTAATGTTTTTGGGCCGGGTAAGCAGGCAGCCATAATAGCAGGCTACTTTCAAACCGTTAAGGGGCTTTGTCACCTTGCTTTTGATGATGTCAAGTCCGATATCCTCGTAGGCATATTGCAGCATCGACTTCACGTCGACTTTTCCCTGGTAAGTGCCCTCCTCCACCACAGTGGTGTTGATCCGCTTTGCCAGCTCCGGATTTTCATCCATGTGCACCTTGGTAACCTTCATGCGCTGGTAGCAGGATGCGCAGGCGATCCCCATGGTGGTGTTTTCCAGTTTTTCGGCCAGCACGAGGTTGCGCATCGGAAGCGCATAGGCCAGGTTCTCGGTCATCACATGTGCAGAGGTGGCCCCGCAGCAATTCCAGTCGGGAATGTCTTCCAGTTCAACATCCAGGGTTTTCAGCACCAGCTTTAGGGTGCTGTCAAACTCCTCACTGGTGCCATGTGCAGAACAACCCGGGAAATAGGTTAATTTCTTCATCTTCGGTCAGGTTATTTATTCTTTTCCAGTTTTTCGGCAATAGCAAACATGCGCTTGATGGCCTTTGCGCTCTTAAGCGGTTTGACCCCCAGGGGAATTTTGCCCTTGAGGAGGGCTTTTGGGGCCAGGTGCATGTCTTTGAAGAGATTGCGGGTGCGGATGTTGAACTCGGCCATCATGCGGAGTTCGTAATTGCGGCCGTACCGTTTGATCATATCCAGGAAGATCTCATGGAATTTACGGATCTCCCTCACCTTTTTCGAATCATTGATGTAGTTCTCGTCAATGGCAAGGTGGCGAACGGCTTCCATTACCGCCGGGATGTCTATTTCGCGGGGGCAGCGGCCAGAACAGGCAGAGCAGGTGAGGCAAAACCAGTGGGAATTGGCCATGTAGCACTCATTTCTCAGTCCAAGTTTGATCATCTGCATGATCTCGCGGGGCGGGAAATCCATGTACTGCGACACCGGGCAGGTGCCTACACACTTGCCACATTGATAACATTCAAGCACATTGGCGCCGCTTTTAACATTCACGTCCTCCAGAAATGTGTTTTTCCCCTGAGATCCAAGTGTTATCATAATACAGCTTTATATTGTTAATAAATTAACAAGGCAAAGTTAGTAAAAGATTCTTTTGGAAATATTCTAAATTATTAATGGCTGAAATCCAGGTGAGCGAAACCCTTTTTTATTCTAAATTCGATTATCCCTTTTTGTTAATTTGCAATTACCTTTTATTGTAATCTTACGTACCTTTGTATAAATTACAAACCAAAAATGGAATTAAAAAACCATCAATTTACCGCTGTTAGAACCTGCCTCAGGGTTTAAAAAGCTACCGGGAACCATTGTCATTTGCTTAATGAAAAGAAATAAATTGACATGTAAAGACCTGTCAATTACCGTTCCATCAGAGAATTAAATCATCTGTGAATTATAAAGCCGCCCCGGAATCCCGGAACGGCTTAACCAAGCACAAATTTATTTGCAGATCTGTAAACCTTCCGGGTTTTAAAACCCGGAAGGTTTTTGGAGGATATTCTACAATTTAACCAGCTTAATCGTCTCCACGTAATCACTGGCTGCGACTTTCACGAAGTAGAGTCCCTTTGGCATGCCGGAGAATCCGAATTCCTGCCTCTTATCCCCGATCATGTTCCCGGTAAGCACCCTCTGCCCGTTCATTGAATAAACCTCAATCTTCAGATTTTCAAAGGAACGGCTGCCCTTCAGTTCCAGGGTGAAATTTCCGCCGGTCGGGTTTGGATAGAGGGTGAAATAGGATGTTTCCGTAACAGGATTAGCCAGGACTTCTCCGCCGGGAACCGTGATAATGGTTGCCGCCTTTGTGCCGCACCATGTACCGGAAAAGATAAAACCCTGCAGATGACCATTTAACTCCACTTTGGTTCCCGGTTCAAACAGGATATTGTTACCTGCAATGATCGTAACATCGCCGGCGGGTGTAACAGTAAACGTTGTCTCTCCGCCTGCAAGAGTTATCGTATTGGCTGCATTATAACATTCCTGAGCGGAAATCGTCCCTGTAACATTGGAGTTTGATGGAATAACCGTAAGGTTGAAATCCGGGGATGCTGTTCCATTTCCGCAGCCATTCGTGCCGGCAACAGTAATTATACCGGAAACAGTTTCATTGGAGAAGGAGACCGTAATGCTGCCGGTATTGACGCCATCGGTGATGGTTGCGCCCGCGGGCAATGACCAGTTATAACCGGTTGCATTTCCAATTGCAGCGACAGAGAATACCACACCCGCCTGGCCCGATACTACTAAAGATGGCCCGGAAATGGTTCCGGCCGCAGCTGGGAACGGGTTCACCGTAACAACCTGGCTGGTCGCGGCAGTACATGAATTCACGTTGGTTACCGTTACGGTATAAGTGCCACCGGTGCTTACCGTGATTGAATCGACAGTGGCTCCCGTTGACCATACATATCCGGTTCCTCCCGAGGCTGTCAGAACTACCGAACCTCCCTCACAAAAGAGAGTCGGACCACCCGGGCTGATTGCCGCAACGGGTAATGAAATGACCGTTACAACCTGGCTGGCCGTGGCTGTGCATGAAAACTCATTGGTTACGGTTACAGAATAAGTGTCACCGGCAGTTACCATAATGGCATCTGTTGTTGCACCGGTCGACCACAGGTATCCTGTTCCACCCCGGGCCGTCAGGAGTACGGAACCTCCCAGGCAGAATGTGGTTGGACCATCAGCAATAATAGATGCCTCTGGTAATGGATTCACTGTTACATCGTAAACTTTCGGAGCGGGGGCTGAAGTCCCGCAGAAATTTGAATAGTTTACACTGATATTTCTCGCGCCTGATGAGTTCCAGGTCACAGTAACCGAATGGCTCCCTGAGCCTGCAGTGATCAAACCGCCGTCAATCGCCCATTGGTAATTCACCTGGTTTTCTTCGGTGGTATAAACATTTCCCTGCGAGTTGATGCAGACCGAAGGAGGTCCGTCTACGGTTATTACCGGCACGGGACACGGGAGGGTGGTGAATGTCATGTCAGCACCCAGGGTCGTTACAGCACCGCTGACGCCATTGGTTCTGTAATGGTAGATCGTGTTGGGTATGAGTCCGGCCAGTGTATAATTTACTGCAGTGGCGATGTTCCCGGTCACAGTTGCCGGAATTGCAGATACGGATGTGCCGTAAGCGGCGGTCGGCCCAAAATCAAATCCCGCTGCCACCGTGTTGCCGTTTGCAGTGACTGCTCCGTTGAGTGTTGCCGTGAACTGAGTCACGCCTGTCGCTGCATCACTCACAACAGTGAACGTGTTTCCTGAAACCTGGTAACATCCCATGTCGGTTGGATTCGTCCGGCTGATACCGTTGAAATCGATCGGGACTGCCGGTATAAATGCCGCCGTTTTCTGAACATCGACTGCTGTAGGATGATAATCGGATGGGGAAACAAATGAAGGATTTGCGCTTATGGAGACAGCATCCTGACCGGTTGCAGCCTGCCAGGCGGGGAGGGTTGTCTTTGCAGATCCCAGGAATCCCAGGATCCCATAGGTTCCCGACGGCCAGTAATCATTGCCGTTGATCGTTGAGAAAGTTGTTCCGGTTGGTGCATAGATGCAATAGGATGTTGAACCGGCAGATCCGGAGAGGCTGTTTGCAAATATGTTGCCCCTTAAATCTGTACCGGTGACATTGGTGGCACTAAAGATCAGCAGGGCCGACGATAAGGTTCCCGCCGTGCCGGAGTTAAACTGGGTTCCGGCCAGGCTTACAGTATTGTGATAAATTTTTGTACCCGAAGCGTTGACCATCCTGATACCGAATGGATTTTTGCTTAGTTCGGTGGCTGAAAAGTTTGTCGTGGTTATATTGTAGACCAGGTTATTCTTTATCACGGCATTGACCACACTTCCGCCTGTTCCGACATTGATCCCGAATGCCCCGTACCCCGTTGTATTATTGTTTTGAAGGTCATGCACCCTGTTTCCCTGCAAAACTGCATCGGTAACGAGACTGTTGATCTCTATTCCATACAAATGATTTGCAACAGCAGTGCTTATGATATTGAACACCTCGTTCCCGGTAACCTGCGGTGCACTTGCACCCTGGATATAGATCCCATAACCCTGGAGGTAACCGGCGGGTGTTGAAGAACCGAAAACATTACCTGAAATAACCAGGTTGCTGATGGCCCCCGTGGCCGATGCAACGGTGCGGATGCCATAATATGCCTGCGAAACGGCATTGTTCTGAATCGTAACGTTGTCGTTGTTGTCGCCGGAGCTTGCGATACTGGTAGCGGATCCAATGAATATCCCGTGGGCACCCGAAGCACTGTACCCGTTTGAGATGTTACAGTTCCTGATCGTTATGCTGGAGGAGCCTTTGCCCGCCCCGCTGCTTCCAATCCATACTGCGGCTGTCGTCAGGGTAGTACCTGCATTTTTTATTGTAAGGCTGCGGTCGGTTCCCCCGCTGTTGGAGCCATCGATCGTAATGTATTTTGACTGGACAAATTTAAAGATGGATGTATTTGTCGCCGTCAGGGTTCCTGAAATGACCGGTGTTACCCCTGCATTGGGCTTCAGGGTAATGGTATTGACGGAACTGAGCCCGGGAGGATTTCCAAATGAAAGGGGATATGTTTCAGAAGGGTAGGCCGCATCTGCCAGGAGCAGGGTTACCGGGCAGGTCACCTCTTTGCTGTTGATGTCGGCAAGTGCCGCCGTGATGGTGGTATAGTTGGGCGTTGTCTGCCCAGCGCCAATATAGAATGTTCCGCATACCGACCCGATGATCTTATAGGAGAACAGGCTGGCATTGGGCGGGGGTGTTGCACATGCAGGCGGGTTGACCGAAAAACCCGATCCGCTGATGGGGATGGACCCAACATTCGGGGTCCCCCAGGAATCCTGGGCGACGATGTAATAATAAATGGAGTCGTTCAGAAGGGTGCCTCCGCCGAAACTGAAGGTATAGGTGTTGCCGCTCACCCACGATCCTGTTGCGGCATTCCATGAGCCTGCAGCAAACTTTTTCCAGTATAATACCGGAAGACCCGGTGCGGATGCCGGTACCCCGGTTGCATCGGTGAGAGCGGTGGTCAGCGTGCGGTTTGTAAGGGATGATGTGTTCAGTAAGGGCGTAAAGGCAATGACCGGAGAAAGGATGTCATTGATCAACCCGCCAAATTCATCGGCACCTAGATCGGGACCTGTGGCCTGGTATCCGGCATTCACCGGGTAACCCGGGTAAGGGAACCTTGGGTTTCCATCTATATCTGTCGAGATGTTTACCGGAGTTGCCACTGCTGTTCCGCCGCTTTCACATTGGGTTGGCAGTGTGGTCTGAAGGTGAAGATCGTATGGCGGGCTGGCAACATTTGTAAAAGGCGGAAGTTCCGAAAAGGAAGAGAGGTCTCTCGGGTAAACCCTTGTTTTAAAAGCCATGATGGCCTGGTCGCTGTTCGTACCATCGTAAAAGATCAGGTTGGAGGTTCCCGGCGTACCGGCATAGAAATCATTGTTATTGCTTGTTGCCTGGTAATTGGAAGAGGTAATCGCCCCGGTATATCTTAACGCTACGGTGAGCCCGGTACCCACGTGGGCAGATGTATTTACGACAATGTTATTCCTGAGATCGGTGGGTATGCCGCTGGTGGTAAAAATGGCGGAAGTGCCGAAGTTAGTCGTTGAAGCGCTTGCAGCATCCAGGTAAATGGTGTTGTTATACAATCCATATGTAACAGAAAGAGTTGCCGGTAAAAGCACCCCGCATATGGCATTCGGGTCGGTAGCGTTAGGTGCTTTTAATTCCGAAATGAAATTGTTATAAAGATTTACTGTAGTGCCGTTGAATGCATCTATACCGTAAACCAGACTGGCGGTTCCGACCGAATTGAGATTCCGGATCTTATTATTGAAAATATTAATGGTAGTTCCCTGTATCTGGTACACTCCATAAACAGTTCCATTGGCGTTCAGTAGGTTCGCAATCGTATTGTTGTAAAAGTTTTTTGTCGCTGCATCACCGCCGAGATACACGCAGTACTGCGCGGTTGTGGATGCTGCCGTGTTATTGTCGATGGTGTTGTTGTAACAGTTCAGGATGCTTCCGTTTCCCCCGATATAAAACCAGTTGCCCAGGCCTGTGCTCACACCTGACTGGATCCTGGTATTGCCGCTCACGGTGTTGTCATGAACGCTTACAGGCCCTTTGGTGGTCTGGATCGGGCCGCAAAACAATCCGTAAATGATTCCAGTGGCAGCAGCCGAAGCCGAACCAATGGTATTGTTTGTCACCGAATTGTTATAAAAATTCGCGTTGGTTCCGCCCGACTCGTAGATTCCGTAAAATGCCAGGTTGGCCATGTTTGGCATCGAACAGCCCGTGACCGTATTATTATAGAAACTGACGGTGTTTGTCGTTCCGCTGCCTCCCATCGATGATGTGATCCCTGTGAACTGACCGGTACCGTTGTAAGTTACCGTGACCGTATTGCCATACACGTCAAGGTTTGCGTTGACAGCTGTTCCCAGGCTGACCGCGAAGAGGTTTCCTGTAACAGAGCCCGTTCCAGATATTCCTGTAAAGGTATTATTGGCGATGATAAGGCCATTCTGGTACTGTGCCTGGATACCATACCCGGCAACATTTCCCCCTCCCCAGGAGGCAATGCTGTTTCCGGCAGCAACACCCACCTGGTTGTTCTGGTCATACAATGTATAGGGTGTTGCAGCAATAAAACCGGATAAATAGATTCCGTTGTAACAATTTGAAATCATCAGGCCGGAAAAGCTGTTGTTTGAATTTGTTCCCGGCAATGCCGTAACCGTTAACTGGGTCGTGGAAGAAATAGTATGGTTGTTTGAATAAACTGCAAAAGTTGAAGTATTGGCAATATTGAGGCTGATAGCACAGTTTTTAACCACAATATTCTGCGATCCCTGTGTGGGCGACACTTTTAACAATGCATAGCCCCACTCCATCCGGGTGGTTGAGTTGGTATTTGCACCATTTTCCTGCAGGTCGATGCCATCAAACGTCACATAGCTAACCCCGTTGAAACAGATGATGGCATCCATGGTGCCTGTGCCCGTTCCTGCCGTGATCCTTGGGTTGGTTCCTGCACCGGATTTTTGAAAAATGACCGGGTTAGATGCCGAACCGGTGTTGGTATTGATATACCCCGCCGTATTCGAAGCAAAGGTTTCGGTAAATCCGGCAGCAATGTTGAATGTTACCCCACCGGCACCAACCCCGGATGAATTGATCGCAGCAATGGCCGAAGCAATGGTCGGATAAGGAGTGCCCGGGATTGAATAGGTTCCGCTTACCTGTGAAAAAGAAATGATACTCATGATCATCATGAACGCAAGCAGTAAATAACGTTTTTTCATACTTTGTTTTTTTTCATTGTTTATACCTGGTTTCTTATTCCGTTCTTAAAACTTGATCAGTTTCACGGTCTCCATGCCGCTGCCGGTGGTTATATGAATGAAGTAGATCCCCGGACGAAGACTTTCGATGGAAAAAACATGTTTCCGTTCACCGGCAAGGTCCCTGGAAAGCACCCTGATGCCGTTCATGCCAAAGATCTCGGCTCTCGTCATCCCGTTTCCGGTCATTCCGGTAAGTTCCATGGTAAATGAATTGCCCGCAGGGTTTGGATAGACACGAATATTCTGGTTCTGTGCGGCTTCTGTTGCAGGAGTGGATACATGGTTTGTCTTTTCAGGATTGTTAACCGTAGGGTTGAGCGTTGGAATGCAATATTGACCGGTTGTGGTAATATACCCGTGCATGTATCCGCCGGAATTGACTGTTGTGCCCGGAAGGTATACGATGTTTTGCCCGGCGATCATGTTGGCTGATCCTCCGTTGTTTATTGTGAAGCTGGTTCCGTTACCGGCAACCGTGATCGTTTGCGTAGCATTGTAACAAAGCGTTTGTCCGTTGGCCACGATGATGTTTTGTACGCTGGTATTCGCCGGGAGAGCGGTAAACTCATACGCCCCGATATCCGGTGGATTTCCACGTAAAACACCTGAAAAATCAGTGGTTATATCAGGAATTGCCATTCCGGCATTGTTTAGTTCAGAACGTTGCGTATGGAGGTCGGTATTTGAGGCATAATTCGGATCAACGGAAACAGAATGTCCGTCACCAGCCGAAAGACTCTTCCAGGTGCTGAAATCGCAGTCGGTGGTACCCCACAGCCCGGTTGTTGAAGGGCTGGAAGAGAAAACGTCGTTGTTGTCGGAGGCAAGGTTAGATGAGCTGATGTCGGCTAAGGCATAATGCCTGCCTGCACCCCCCGCGCCGTTCACCCGTTTGTTCGAAATGATGTTATCCTTGCAGTTTACCGTTGATGCATCTGCCTTGTAGATCCCGAAAGACCCGCGCGTGTTGCCATCGGCAGCAGTCCCTGTAATGTTGATGCTGTTGTAGTATATGTTATAGGTCCCGACGGGCTGGTAAACCCGCATCCCGTCAATTTCAATGTTGTGTATCCCCCCGTTGCCTCCGAGGGAGATCAGGTTATTATCAACCGTATAGGAATTTGTCATAGTTGTGGCACCGCGAAGATAGATACCAACCAGCGGGTTATTGGCACCTGCATTGGCTGCTCCGGTGGCTGGTCCAATATTAACGATCCTGTTACGCTCACATGTGATGGGAAAATCGCCTTCCAGCCTGATACCGTGAAATAGATTTAATCCGGTGGCATTGGTTGTGGTAATGTTGGCAATCACATTATTTGAAACATTATCTGTTCCGCTGACATAAATTCCATAACAGGTACCACCGCCTGCAATTGTAACACTGCTTGAAACGATAGTATCGCCAACCATATTTCCTGTTGCGGTTCCGATATTATAAGACCCTGTGGTAGCACGAATTCCATGAAATGAAGAACTGACCCCTGTGCCGGTCATCCGGATGTTTTTAATGGTGTTTCCCTGTATCTCGGTAGGCGTGGTGGTTCCGGTCATGGCATATATTCCATAGAAAACATGGTTTGGGGCATCGTCGATAAAGCTGGAGCCCCCGCAGTGGGGTGCACTGCCACCAATGAAGTTGCCTGAAATGATGTTGCCGCTAGAACTGGCCTGGGGAATGAAATAAAGAGGTTCCATATGGCCAACACTGGTGACACTTGCTGTTTTATAAAAGTTGTTGTTCGTCACTTTCCAGTTGTTTCCATTTCCAACACCCCCGACAAACAGTCCGGCGGTCTTGAAGTTGATGAAATCATTGCTGTCAAATGTGTTCGCGGAATTTTCAATTCCGGTGGTTCCAGTGGCTGAAACAAGGTAGATCGGAAATGCCGCAACGTCAGACCTGTCGCGGAACAGGTTCCCGGTAAACACGTTATAACTGTTCCCGACCCGTTGGTTGGAGGTGCTGATGCTAACGGCACCACCCGTGGAACCGTTGCCGGATTCAAAGACGCAGTTGCGGATTGTGTCAAAGGTTGCATCATTCTGCAGTACAAGCGAAGGATTGAAAGCGGTGGTGCTTCTGATCCGAAAATACCTTCCGGCACCCTGGTAGTTGCCGTCGAGAATAACATGGCTTGCGCCGTTGAACACGATCATGGGAACATCGTTCACGTTTTGGATCAACTTTTCAGTTGCATCGGCAGGGACAATCTTAATGCTATAATCACCTGTTCCGTCAGTTAATACCTGGTTCAGTGAATAGGTTCCCGGTTCATTCAGATTGGATGTAATTCTGATCGTCAGGTTTCCCGTCAGGATTTTGACATTCATATCCTCGAAGAATCCGCCTTCGCCCGTCAGGGTGGGATAATCGGCACCAGTTGTACCAACGGTTTTAATGTCGCTGATCCCCGCCCTGATGGTATATGTGCTTGGATTTGAAGGTGCCGCCGAACTGGCAGGCGGATTGGATGTGAAAATTGAAGTGCCGTTCAATGGTTTCGCGATTACATTCGGTACCGCGGCTCCATCCTGTGCAACGATGTAGTAGGATACGATGTCATAAAGCGCAACACCCCCGCCGAACGTAAAGGAATAGGAACTACCCCCAAGTGAAACAGCCTGAACGGCTGTATACAGGGAGGTTCCGGTTTTTCTCCAGTAAAGCACCGGAAGACCAATGCCACCGGCTGGTATGTTGCTTTTTGCATCAGATATGGTAACGAGCAATGTCCTGGGTAAAAGTGACCCTGTATTGGGCAGGGGTGTGTATTGAATGTCTGGCGGTGTATTGTCGATGGAAAGTCCGCCGAATTCAAATGCGCCCATATCGGGAGCGATAGGCGGGTACGAAGGGTTGTAGGGATAACCGGAATTTGGATAACGCGGAATACTGTCATGATCGATGGTAATGGAAACCGGTGAAGTATTGGTCGTTCCGCCGCTTTCACACTGGGTTGGAATGGCGGTTTGCATGTGGAAGTCATAGGGTTTTGCGTTGCTGATAAAAGGCGGATTTTCCGAAAAAGCCTGGTTTTCACGCGGATCGGCAAATGCACGAAACTGCTCTATGGTCTGAAATGAATTGCCTCCATCGTACCATATAAGGTTTTTCGGTCCGGGGGAACCGGCATAGAGGCAATTATTATTGGAATTGAGCGCATAATTTGTGAGGGTTGAATTTTGCCTGGAAAGCGCAATCGCACGTAATCCATTGCTCATATTGCATTTATTGACCAGGATGTTGTTATTGAGCGTAATCATGTTTGGAGTTCCTGTGAAATAGATACATGCACTCATATTCACGGATGAAGTTGAGGTATAATCAAGATAAACCGTGTTATTGAAAATGTTGGAGTGCTGTTCGGTACCATTGCACATGATCCCGACCGTTGCAAGTCCGCCCGAGGAACCCCCGTTCGTATTACGGATATCATAAACAAGGTTGTTATACACGTTATGACCCCCTATGCCGAGATTAATCCCGATTGCCTGGGAGAAAAGTGAAGTTGTCCCTGTATAGCTGATATCATAAATGGTATTGCTGTGGAAATTGTCGGTTGAGGCACTGGCACTGATACCATAAGAGCTTCCTTCACTGGCAGTTACACCATGGATGATGTTGTTGTAAACATTCTGGATCGATCCGTTGAAAAGGGCCAGTGCTGTGGAGCCATTTCTGGATAAAATAGAAAAAATATTGTTGTTATAAATATAAACATTGATGCTGTTTCCTCCGGGGGAATTTATTGTATAAATTCCATTGGCATTTCCTGAAGAAGAATTGCTTGAAACATTTGAAATGGTGGTCTGGAAAATCCGCAGGTTCTTTTCATATTGATACCAGATGCCATAGGCAGAGGCAGTTCCTCCCCCGATATTATTGACCAGGCTGGTTCCGGTTGATGCAGCTTTGGTCGCCGGACTCGCATAAGTGCCGATCTCATTGCCATCGTCAGGACTTAATGAATTTCCCGAAATATAATATCCAATATAGCAGTTCTGGACGGTATTGTTATAAAACTTATTGAAGGAATTTGTTCCTGAAATGGCTGTTGCAATGGATTTAAGGTAAATACCCGTTGAATTTTCATTGGCGTTGCTAAGGGTAACCAGGCAATTGATGACCATGTTGTTCTGACATCCGGCCGTGGCGGTGCCAACCAGGAAAAAACCATATTCCATATCTTTACCGGCATCCCTGATATCTAGGCCGTTAAATGTAAAAAAACTTCCGCTGTTTAAATGGAATGCGGCATCTGCTGAACCGGATGTTCCGGTGAAATTGAGCACGGGTAATTGGCCGTTCCCGGATTGCTTGAACACGACAGGGTTGGCAGGTGTGCCGGTAACTGTTATAGACAGGGGTGTTTCGCTTAATATCGCTCCATCGGAAATTAAAAAGGTCACCCCGCCGGACCCGACACCCAGGCTATTGAGGACGGAAACCGCCGCGCCAACGGTCGGGTAATCCCCCGGGATTGTCTTTGTGCCTGTGAGTTGGGCAAAAATAGCCAGATGGAAGGCCATCATGGAAATCATCAAAATGCAGATTTTTTTCATTTTTACAGGTTTTAATTATTGGTTATGGTCATCTTTATGTTCAGTATCATCTTCCTCAGGCAGTCCTGGATTCTCAATTTTGAGGATCCTTCTCAGCACCAGGTTTTGCATCTCCTTCATCTTTATGGCCTGTTCAATCTCGGTTGGATTGACTTCGGAAATTTGTTCGTTTTCTACCGGTTGATCTTCCATGGCGTAAAATTTTCATCAAATGTACCTTCAAGATAAAGAAATGATACCGCTTCCCCCCCCTACAAAACCTTTAACCGTCGATGCATGCATCCCCTACATAACCTATACATCAGGTGCAACAAGCTGATAGTTTGATTTTTACTGATGGGATAAGAAGCCGTAACGGGAACTGGCATTCACTTCTTCTTTCTAAAGAATCACCTGGCGGGTACGATGAAAGTGACCATTTGATTCATGCACCTTTATGAAATGATCAGGGAGGAACAAAAAAACAAGGAAAAACCAAAACGGGGTCAGTACTTTGACAGGAAGTTAATCAGGTTTACAGCCGGATCCTGGATTCCAAGGTGTTTTCTCAGCCGGAATCTGGCCATTTCAACGGTTTCCCTGCGCTGCCCGGTTAATTCGGAGATATCTTTCGTGGTAAGATTTAATTTTAACAATGCGCACAACCTGAGTTCATTGGGTGAAAGGTCAGGAAATTCGGCAAGCAGTCTGTCATAAAATGCATTATGGACCTGTTTGAACCTCATGTCAAATTCTTCCCATCCCTCTTTACCGGTTTCATCCTGGAGCGTCTTTGCAATTTTATATAATTCATCCTCTATGTCTTTGGGGCTGGGATTGTTTTTGAGGTCAAGAATTCGCCGGGATGTATCGACAATGAATTCATTCCTTTTCAGAAGATTCATTACGTTGATGGCCAGCTCCTTATTTTTAAACTCAACTTCATCTGCAAGATTTTTCTTCTCAAGGGCTATGGCTTTGTTTTTCTGTACCTGGCGCGAAAGAACCAAAACGGCAATGATGATGAGTGCAACAAGAATAAAACCGAAAGAGATCAGGATGAAATTTTTTCGCTGCTGATCCAGGTGCACCTCCTGCTCCCTCTTTTCATATTGGTATTGGAGTTCTGCGATGGATAGCCGGGTTTGGGATTTTTCAAGTTGAAGGCTGTCCTTGATTTCTGTTTTCAGATTTGCATAAAAGTATGCGCTGTCAAGATTTTTTTCATGGAAAAATATTTCCTGCAGTTTCGTAACCGCCTCGATTTCTATCCCTTTGAATCCATATCGGCGGCTCATTTGCAATGCCTTTCGGAAACATCCGATGCGGTTTGCCTGTTCCTGTCTCTCTTCGTAGTAATACCCAAGGTCCAGGTTGCAAAGTGTCAGGTTCAGATAATTCTCGAGTTGAGAAAAGATTGAAATGGCATCCTGGTAGTTTTTTAACGACTGATCGAAATTTTTCAGATGCATGTGAATGATCGCGATATTCATCATGTTGCCGCCCACCCTTAACAGCTGGCCCGATTTCTGATTGTAAACCTTCGACCTGGAAAAATTGTCCAGAGCCTTTACATAATCTTTTTGCGACATGTGAATTACCCCTACATTGTTGACCGACCTGGCTATCTGAATGGTATCTTTGATCTGCTCAGATAATTTCATGGCCCTGATGTAATAGCCCAGCGCTTTCTCATAATCCTTCCGCCAGTAATATACCGTTCCGATAGAATTCAGTGCGCGGGTTGTCCCGGTGAGATCTTTATCTTTATCAAAGTACTTCAGCGACCTGAAGAGGTCATCCAGGCTCTGTTCATAATCGCCGGTGCTGGACTTGATTCTTCCTGCAATTTCATAGTACATCCCCAATTCATCGTATGCCTGGAGCTTTTCAGCAAGCGCCCTTGCCTGCAAGGCTATTTTCATTGCATCAGCAAATTTTGTCCGGATTACAAGCACGTTTGCAATTTGAAGCTGTGCCTGAATTTCCAGAAGCGGCGTTTTTTCAATCAGCGCATATCTTTCAACCCTGCGGGCATAAGCAAGGGATAGTCCCGGATCATTGTTCTCGATATTTTTTGACTGGATAAGCAACCCTTCAGCGGCTGATATTCCGGGAAGATTTATTTTTAGAATCTGCTGATATTTTTCAATGGTGTCGCCTGAAAAAGTCGAACCATGTAAACAACCGGCAAGTATCAACGAAAAAAAAAGTATAACTAAATATCTTGTAGTGCAATACATCCGGCCCCGGGGGATAAATTTTTATCAAAAATACAAATTTTTCACTGGACCTTGAATTTGACAACTTCCAAACCCGTAGACTCAACAGATTCTCCCTGCTGAATCCTTACTGAACGCTAACTGAAAGGAAAGTGAAACAACGCTGAAACAACGCTGAAACAGACCTGAAACAAATCTCTGATTAGGAATGAGCAATGAACAGTAAATGAGCGCTTTAAATGCTGCCTCTCAGGGTTGAAAATCCCCGGGGATCACTAAATGAAGAACTTGCACCGGTGATAACCCAACCGCTGACCAGGGTTTTCCCGATCAGTGTCGTACCGGGCTAAAAGATTTCTAAACCAATTTCAAAACTCCGGGTCAAGTAGCCCTAACAATTCAATTTATTTTCTAACTTTGAAGGTTGATATAAACCCTCCGACCTATGAAACTTACCATTAAGTCGCTCCTGTCTACCCTTTTTGCTTCTTACATGATTTTGTTGGCACTCACATTGTCATTCGCCTTAAAATCGCTTGAAACCATAAATAAAAAAACAACCGGGATCGGTGGTATCGAGTTTACAAAATCATCCTTGGCATCGGATATCATCAAAAACAAAAAGATTATTGAAGGCTATGAGCGCGAAATGCTGATATGCACATCACCTGAAAGGAAACGGGATCTGAAGGAATACAGTTTTAATGCATTCAACGATGCCGGTTCGAAAATAAATTCCCTGATGCAGTATGAAGACAATGAAGGGCAAAATAAGCTTGAAGAGGTGAAAACCTGTTTTTCTGAATACCAGCAACTAATTGACCGGGAATACCTTTTAACGTCAGACAAAGTGGTGAAAAGTGAATCCGGGGTGCTTTCAAAAGCGGAGGCTGAAGGCCTGTTAACGCAGAATATTTCGAATAAACTCGACGAAAAACTGGGGCAGATTGTGGCGTTGAACAAATCGAATTTTGAGACAGCCAGGTCGCAGGCAGGTGATTCGATTTCCTCATTTAATACCTGGATTATCTCCTTCTTTGTGATCATGTTCGTTTTTGGTTTGATTGTCCTCGGCTCTATTTTATGGTTTGTTTACAGTATCGTTGGTGGTGAACCTACAACGATAAAAGAGATGACCGGAAAAATCACAGAAGGAAACCTGAATGTCAAATTTCCCGCAGAAACCAAGGGGATTTACAATGCCATAAAAATCCTTCAGCAAACATTGCTGGGTGTGGCCAATAAAGCCGAAAACATTGCCGGTGGCGATTTTTCGGTCGAAATCATTCCCCAGTCTGAAAATGACCAGCTTGGAAATTCCCTTGCCAAGATGACCCGTACCCTGAGCGATCTCAGCAAGGTGACCGAAGAAATTTCACAGGGAAATTTTGAACAGCGGCTTGTGGTCAAAAGTGAAAATGACCTGGTTTCCAAATCGATCAACAGCATGAGCGAGAACCTGCTGAAGAATGAAAAACACAACAAGGATCAGAACTGGCTGAAAGACGGGTTGAACAAGCTCAGCGTGGAACTTTCGGGCGACAAGGGGCTTGACGAAATCACTTCGGGTTCTGTCAGCTTCATCAGCAGACATGTCGGCGCGGGGCGCGGAGTGATCTACCTGAACGACCCGGTAAATAAAAGGTTGAACCTGGTCAGTTCGTTTGCTTTTACCGATCGGGATCACCTGTCGAACGTGTATGAATACGGCACAGGAGTAGTTGGCCAGGTCGCCATCGAAAAGAAGTCCATCTTCCTGAGAAATGTGCCTAAAAATGAAGCACCGATCAGCACAGGGACCACCCAATCGGCACCGTACAATACTTATACCTATCCCCTGCTTTATGAGGATGAGCTGCTCGGGGTAATTGAACTCGCCTCCCTTACACCTTTTACAATAATCCAAACCACATTCCTGGATGAATCGAATGCAGTGATCGCCTCGGGTATTTTCTCCGCCATCCAGCGGGTTAAAATCGAGGAGTTGCTTACCAAATCGCAGATTGCCCAGCGAGACGCAGAGGAAAAGACGATGCAGGTTCAGGAGGCCAACGCCCGTTTGGAAGAACAGCAGCAGCAGATCCAGCAGCAGTCGGAAGAGTTGCAGCAGAGCAATTCCCAGCTGGAAGAACAGCAGCAGCAGTTGCAGCAGCAGTCGGAGGAGTTGCAGCAAACCAACGCACAGCTCGAGGAACAGCAGCAACAGCTGATGCAGCAAACCGAAGACCTGCGGCAGGGGAACGACCAGTTGCGGCAGGCAAAAGAGGACCTGGATATCAAGGCGGGCGACCTGGAGATGTCGAACAAGTACAAAAGTGATTTCCTCGCCACCATGTCGCATGAATTGCGCACCCCGCTCAACTCCATCATCCTGCTTTCAAAAATGATGCAAAAGAATGAACGGGGCAATTTCAGCGGCGACGACATCAAGCGGGCAAGAGTGGTGCATTCGGCGGGGGAAGAGCTTCTCAGGCTCATCAACGACATCCTGGATATTTCAAAAATCGACGCCGGCAAGACCACCCTGACCATCAGCGAATTTTCAACCGAAACGTTGCTGAATGACCTCAGCCACTTCTTTGCCTCCACCGCCAAAACTAAAGGGCTGACCCTGAGTGTTGACGACGCGCTGAAAACAACGCTCACCACCGACAAGGACAAAGTCTCGCAGATCCTGCGGAACTTCATCTCAAACGCACTTAAATTCACCAAAGCCGGTACGATCACCATCAGGGCCGGAGAGAGCGGCAATAAAGAGCGGCCGGTCAGAATCAGTGTTCATGATACGGGGATCGGCATCGCGGCCGAAAAACACAAACTTATCTTTGATGCTTTTCAGCAGGTCGACAGCTCCATTTCACGGGAGTATGGCGGTACCGGGCTGGGACTTACGATTTCGCAAAAGCTAACCACGTTGCTGCAGGGTGAGATTGCCATGAACAGTGAAGAGGGCAAGGGCAGCGAATTTGTATTGCTGTTGCCAAAAGTGCTCATCCCTCATGAAGGCGAAGATGCCGAGTACACCAAGCCCCGGACCAGGGATAATGAAAGTTTGACAGAACCCGCCCTGCCTGTAATTGAACAGCCGGAAATCTTTGTGGACGACCGTAAGACCATCCGTGCTGGTGAAAAGGTCATTCTGATCGTGGAAGATGACAACACCTTTGCCGACATTGTGGCGATGGTGATCCATAACATGAAAATGAAGGTGCTGCATGCTTCAACCGCCGAACAGGGGTTGCGCTTTGTGCAACAGTACAAGATAAACGGCATCATCCTCGACCTGGTCCTCCCCGACATGAACGGGGTCGATTTCCTTCGCCGCCTGAAAAGCTTTAAAGATCTGAGGCATATCCCGGTCCAGATTATCTCCGGTCATGAGAAAAACCCCGAACTGATGCGCCTGGGCGCACTGAATTTTCTTCAGAAACCTGTGGACCAGGAACAGATCCAGGATGCAATCCAGGGAATCCTGAATTTCAGTGAGAAAAACCCGAAAGACCTGCTGATCGTCGAAGATGACGAAAACCACAGGGAAGCGCTCATGGCCCTGATAGCAAGCCCCGACATCCGCATCATGGGAGTGGACACCGAAGCGGCAGCCACCACCGAACTGAAAAAGGGTATTTATGATGCCGTGATCATCGACCTCGGGCTGAAATCGGGCAGCGGCATGAACATCTGCAAATATGCCCGTGAAAACCAGATAAAGGTCCCCATCATCGTTTACACAGGCAAGCAACTCTCAGCCGATGAGGAAAAAGAGCTGAAACGTTATACCGACCGCATCATCATCAAAACGGTTCATTCTGAAAACCGTCTGCTTGACGAACTGACGCTGTTTCTTCACCAGACCCAGAAAGAGACGACCAATGAACCTGCCCTTTCCAACGATCTGAATGCAAAGGTGAAACGGCTCAGCGGAAAAACCATCCTGGTGGTTGACGATGATATCAAAAACGTGTTTGTACTGAGTACGGCACTGGAAGAACACGGTGCAAAGGTGATCGACGCCCAGAACGGGCAGGCGGCGCTGAACATGCTCGCGGAAAAGGGAATAGACCTGGTGCTCATGGACATCATGATGCCGGTGATGGATGGGTACACCGCCATGAAAAAGATCAGGGAAAACGACCAGTTAAAACATATGCCCGTGATTGCCCTTACCGCTAAAGCATTGAAAGAGGACCGCGAGAAATGCATCGCCGCAGGCGCCGACGACTACCTTGCCAAACCAGTCGATTACGACATGCTGATTGGTTTGGTCGAGGCCTGGTGTCAAAAGAAGTATTGATTATGAACGTTCATGCCATCGATACCCGGAAATCGCACCATATTTCGGTGCAGGGAAACATGCAGTCGCAGGCCGACCGGGAAGCCTTTTTTTCGCTCCTTCTGCCCGGCAGCCATAAGGAACTTGAACTTACCTTTTTTGATGCACGGATATTGCCCGCCGATGTGATGACTGCCATAAAATCATTCATGGCTGCCAATAAAACGATCAAGCTGAAAATAAACGTTTTTCACAGGTACCTTGGCTCCTATTTTTACCGCCTGGGCCTCCAATGCCATGTAATGCAGCAGCATTCGCCCGAATACCGCGAGACAAAAAAAATCAGGGCGATCGCGCTGGGTGGCTCGGCAGGGAGCCTCGACAAGATCATGGCGATCATGGCCAAACTTCCTCCCAGGGATATCAGTGTGTTTATCGTGCAGCATATCCTTGAAAATGAGCCGAATTACCTGGGTGAAATTCTTGAAAGAAGCACTGCTTTCAAGGTTGTCCCGGTTACCGGCAACATTACGGTGAGGCCGAATTGCGTTTACATTGCCCCCCCGGCACACCACATGATCGTCGAAAACGGGAAAATCAGGCTTTCAACCGGGGCCAAATTGAATTTTGCCCGTCCCTCCATCCAGGTTACCTTCGAATCGCTTGCGGATGAATACAGGGATGGCCTGATTGCCGTGATGCTTTGCGGTTACGGCGATGATGGCAGCAAAGCCCTTGCCCTCTTAAAAGAATACGGGGCAACCACGCTCATTGAGGATCCCGAGGATTGCGATGCCAGGGACTTGCTGATCAACGCATGGAAAACCGGGTTGATCGATTATAAATTTCCCCTTCCCGAACTCTCATCCTACCTGGCCAGGATCATCGAACCGGAAAACCTAAAAATCGATGAAACTGAACTGAAACGATTCTTCAACGGGCTCAACGATCATTATGGTTACGACTACCGCCATTACAACGTGCAGAGCGCCACCCGCCGCATCGCCCGGGTGATGGCCGATAACCGCATCTACTCGTTCAAACGGTTTGAGGAATTTGTGATGCAGGACCAGGATTTGTTCGAAAACCTGTTCCTCGAATGTTCCATCAACGTAACCGAATTTTTCAGGAATCCGCTTACTTTCCTGTCCATCCGTCAAAAAGTGCTGACCTACCTTGATTCATTCCCCCACATCAAGATCTGGAGTGCCGGATGTTCAACCGGGCAGGAGGCGGTAACACTGGCGATCATGCTCGATGAACTCGGCATTCTGCACAAGTCGCAGATATACGCTTCCGACATCAATCCCTATGTGGTGGAGGAGGCCCAGAATGGCATCTATTCGCTCGAAATGATCGATGCAAGCCGCGAAAACTATAAGCTTTCAGGAGGATCAGGCGATTTTGACAACTATTTTATCATCCGCGACGGTTATGCACAGGTGAAACCTCATTTAAAGGAGCGGATTTTATATTTCCAGCACAGCCTGCTGAATAAAGGCGTTTTCAACGAGTTTCACCTGGTACTTTGCCGCAATGTGCTCATCTATTTCGATCAGACCCTCCAGACTGCCGTGCTCGATCTCTTTTTCCGTTCCCTCGATATGAACGGCTTTCTCGTACTTGGTGAAAGTGAAAGCATTGCATCTTACCCGATCGGTTTCCAAATTTTCGACAAGCCCAATAAAATTTTTAAAAAAATAATCTGACCCCTCCATGGAAGCGAAGTTCAAACCCGACATTCTCATTGTTGATGACATAGAAAACAACATCTTTACCTTACGAACGCTTATAGAGGCCCACTTTGATGCCAACCTGATTGAAGCTACCTCCGGCGAACAGGTGCTGCGCATCATCAATGAACGCTCAGTCGATCTTGTGCTGATGGATGTGATGATGCCCGGCATGGATGGGTTTGAAACCGCACGGCTCATTAAAAACCGCCCGAAAACATCCAACATTCCCATCATCTTCATCTCAGCCTTCGACCCCACGCAGAAATTACTCGAAAAGGGAATTGCCGCCGGGGGATATGATTACCTCACCAAGCCGATCGATGACAACCAATTGGTTTACCGCTTGAAAATGTACCTGCGGTTCATCAAACACGAGTTCATGATGAACCTTCATCTCAGGGAGCTGAACCTGAAGCTCATCGAAGAAATTGAAGATAGAAAGGCCACTGAACTAAGTTTGTACATTTCACAAAGTGAATTGAAGGCCGCCAATGCCTCCAAGGATAAATTCTTTTCGATCATCGCCCACGACCTGAAGAATCCGTTCAACGGCATCATCGGGCTGACCAGCCTGCTCCTCGAGGATTATGACAGCTTTCCTCCAGCGGAACAGAAGGAGTTCATCCGGGATATTAAAACGACTGCCGAAAACACCTTCAGGCTGCTGCAAAACCTGCTTGAATGGTCGCAAACACAAACCGGTAAGATCCATTTTGAACCGGAACAACTGATGGTAGCATCCATAACCGACGAGATCGTTGATCTTGTGAAAACCTCGGCGGGAAATAAAAACATTGTGATTGAGTCGAACATCCCGCCGGGAATCAGCCTTTTTGCCGACAGGAATATGATTCAAACGGTCATCAGGAATTTATTGCTGAATGCCGTTAAATTTACCAGGAGTGGCGGCAGAATCGAATTATCGGCCAGGAATGCCGGCAGGATGGTTGAAATAGCCGTAACCGACAACGGCATCGGGATAGGACCCGAAACCTTCAATAAACTCTTTTGTATCGATTGCAATGTGGTCTCCTATGGAACGGAAGGTGAACAGGGAACCGGTTTGGGATTGATCCTCTGCAAGGAATTTGTTGAAAAAAATTCAGGAACGATCCGGGTTGAAAGCGAGGTGGGCAAAGGAAGTACCTTTACCATCTCCATCCCTGAAACTGCAAAAATTAATTAACCGGAATCATGGAAAAAACAGACAAGCACACGATCCTCATCGTTGATGACAATCCCAACAACCTGTTTTCACTGCACGAGCTGATCGCGGAGAATTTCCCGGTGGAGGTGATTGAAGCAGCTTCCGGTTTTGAAGCCCTGCGCATCATCAGCGAGCACCCGGTCGATCTCTGCCTGATGGATGTACAGATGCCCGAGCTGGATGGTTTCGAAACAGCCAAACTGGTGCGGTCACGTCCGAAAACCGCCCACATCCCGGTCATTTTTATCACCGCATTCGACCCAAATAAAAATCTGATGGAAAAGGGGCTGAATGCCGGGGGGCTCGATTACCTCACCAAACCCATCGACGATGTTCAGATCGTTCATACCCTGAACATGTACCTTCGGTTTCTTGACCGTGAACGCAACATCAACAGCGAACTGGAGGAGAAGGTGCAACTGCGCACAGCCGAGTTTCAGAATATCAACCGCAAACTCAAACTTGAGATCGAGGAGCGCAGAAGAACCGAAATAGCTTTGCAGGAATCGGAAAATAATCTTAAAGAAGCAAATGCCGCAAAGGATAAGTTCTTCTCCATTATTGCCCATGATCTCCGCAATCCCTTCAATGCCGTGATCGGGTTCTCCAACCTCCTGCGTGAAAACATCTCTGAATTCAACCTCGATGAAATAAGTGAATATATCGGCTACATCAATGACTCCGCGATAAACGCCTATACCTTGCTGGGCAACCTGCTCGACTGGGCCCGTTCTCAAACCAACAGCATCCAATTCAATCCTGAGGATATCAACATCAGCGACATCATCAATTCAACACTGGTCATTCTTTCGGGAGAGGCCACCAAGAAAAACATCACCATCTCCAATTCTGTGCCCGCACAGGCCGTGGTACTCGCCGATTCAAACATGATCTCGGCCGTGTTGAGAAACCTTGTTTCCAACGCCATCAAATTTACCCGGCCGGGAGGATGCATCTCCCTTTCGTCGAACGCCGGTGAGAAGTTTTATGAATTTACGATAGAGGACAATGGTGTCGGCATTCAAAAGAAGGATGTTGAAAAACTGTTCAGGATCGACACCAAAGTTTACTCCAAAGGCACCGCTGACGAATCGGGAACCGGGCTGGGGCTGATCCTCTGCAAGGAGTTTATCGAAAAAAACTCCGGCTCGATCAGGGTGGAGAGCGAGTATGGAAAAGGGAGCAGGTTCATCTTTACCCTGCCGGTTATCTGAAAAAATAATTTTTAAGATACCTTTGCCCAAAAAATATCAATCAGCATTCCATGAAAAGAAAAATCCTGCTGACCCTGGTAATAATTATGGCATTGCGCTTAACATGCAGCGCATGGGTCTACCCCGAACACAGGGAGATCACCCTGATTGCCATTCAGAAGCTGGATTCCTCACACCGGGCATTATTAAACCGGTTATGGGCAGTGGCACGAAAAGGGTATGAATACCGCCTTGACGAATCTGTTGCGAATATTTTACAGGGAGAGCACCCAAAGTATCTCGACTATTCGGCATGGCCTGCCATTGCAGGGGACCACTCCACATCCTCCGACAACATGCTTTATAACATCCTGCAGACCGATTGGATCATGAATGTAGCCGATGTTGCAGCCAGGCTTAAAACGGGCCTTGCCAAAGCAAAAACAAAAAGTGAACTGGCAAACGAGATGCGTGTGTCAGATTTACGGCTCCTGAGGGCTGATCCTGATTACGTTTCGAGGGCGGGATCGAACAACGTGCATTTCATGCTCGCACGACCGGGGGTGAATACCTCCGCAACAGCCTATTTCGACAGTTGCTTCATCCAGGGTGCCGAAGTTAATCTTGTCGGCACTTACAAATGGTTTCATTCCAGTGCATTGGCCAAAGCCCACCGGTTATCGTCCGAGGTCATGATACCTGAACAACTTTCGGCACTCACCCTTTCGGCACTCGCTGATGAGGCTTTTGCCCTGCATTTTCTTGAAGATGGTTTTTCAGCAGGCCATGTGGCCGGGATTTGGGGAAATGCTGCCCTGCGAAAAGGAACCCATGATTATTATGATGAACACGGACTTGAAATCACCACCTGGCAGGGTGAACGCATGATTCTCACCGGTGATGCCTATATGCGTTCGGCCGATGCCGAACGGGCCGCCCTTACCATCCTGGTAAGCCTGAACCAGTTCCTGGATGCAGCCGGCAGACAAAACAGCCCTGTGCGGTTCAATGATCAGCCCGGTGTGTTCGTACCCGATACTTTTAACATTGCCGTGGCATACAGAATGCCTCCCCGCCTGATCGATCCCGATTACAGGGATTTGTTTGACCTGGTACTGATCACCACGCCGGTTCCCGGCCTTGCCACGGGGTTGGGCGAAATTCCAAGATTTCGTTCAGAAATCGGGCCGTTTATCGGGATTGCTCCGGCAGCAAGGATTTCCATTTTGTCGGGCGGCTTTGGAACCTCGCAGCTCACCGCCGGGATGGTGCCTGGTCTTGAACTGGCACTCCATATCGGACTGGGCATGGAAGGAGTGCTGAATGAATCCAGCGACGGATTGGTATTCCTCGACCTGGGATGGCGGCTTGACGGGGCTTCCACGATCAAACTTGAACGTGACCCTGCCTATAAGCAATTCGGCTCTATCCTGTCGGCAATACCCAGCAGGGATGCATTTTACTTCCGGCTTCGCATGCCTTTTTACATTATTCCCGGCGACCTGGTCATTTTAGGTCCGCTTCTTTTGCTGGCATCACCAAAAACCCTGAATGGGGTGATCGCCAGCGCAGGGGCAGGAGGTCTTATTCCATGGCAGGCAGGAATGGTCACTTCCATCGGTCGGTTTCAGTTTATCCTTGGAAGGGAGGTAGGGGTGTGTTTCTATGGTTCGGCCCAGGGAGCCGATTCATTCTTGTTTCCCGACGTAAACCAGGAACCCGGCAACCTGGCTTTGGTTTCGATGCATTCATTGCATATTGATTTCCCCATCCTCGAGTACCGCCCGGTCAGGACGTTTTCACGCAGGCAAAGCGCCAGCCTGTTGTTGCAGATCAATGCCGGGGTCGACATCCCCCGTAAAGAGGTCATGATCGAACCTGTTTATCCGGATCCACTGAAGTTAAAACACATCTGGTTTGTCGGGATCAGGCTGGCATTTGACTGGCGTTATTACTATGCCAGAAAAAAGATATAACCCATTCAAAATTTCGCACTCCATTGCCAAATAAACAAATCTGTATTATATTTACAAAAAAAATCCATGAAAAAAAATCTGACAATAATTCTCTTAATTATTCTTGGTTGTAAGATCGGTTACACCCAGCAAGCAGGAGTAAAAATGCCTCCGATGATTTTGGTTGAAGGCGGAACCTTCATGATGGGAAACAACGAAGGGAACAAGGAGGAAAAACCTGTTCACAAGGTGACCCTCAACAGCTTTTATTTTGGCAAATACGAGGTGACCAATCAGGATTTTAAAAAGTTCGTCGACGCCACGGGTTATGTAACGGATGCTGAACAACCTGATACGGTAAGGCTCAAACATGGCCTGCCTCCCCGGGGAACCTACCAGGGATCGTGGAAGAAGTACAAGAACGGGAATCCTGTGCCTGTAGGCGACTCCGTTAAACCGGTGGCAAACATCAGCTGGTTTGACGCAGTGGAATATCTCAACTGGCTGAGCAAGGAAACCGGGAAAAAATTCCGACTCCCCACCGAAGCCGAATGGGAATTTGCTGCAAAAGGAGGAACAAAAAGCAAGGGATTTAAGTATGTCGGCGGCGACAACCTGGATGAAGTCGCCTGGTTTCTGGGAAACTCAGGAAACAGGTCTCACAACATCGGGCAGAAAATGCCAAACGAACTGACCATCTACGACATGGCGGGCAATATCCGGGAATGGTGTTCCGACTGGTATGCAGAGACCTATTATAAAATCAGTCCGGAGGAGAATCCGGCAGGACCTGAGCGGGGAACTCACCGTGTACTGCGCGGTGGCTCCTGGGGAAGCGAGGAAAGCCGTATGAGAATCTCTTACCGGAACAATGAATTCCCCTACAACAGCGCCCCGGGCTTTGGATTCAGGCCTGCCATCTCAGGTGAACCGGCAGTAAAAAAAGAGACCCTGAAACCGGCTGACAATCTCCTGAAGGACCTGGATACAAAAGGTTTTGTCGATGTTTATGGCATCAATTTCGATATTGGCAAATCGGTGGTAAAACCCGAAAGTCTCCCGGTGATCGACCAGATTTCAACCTATCTGAAAGAACATCAGCAAATGAAGATCATTGTTGAAGGTCACACGGATAATACCGGGAGCGACGCCAAGAATCTCTCTCTTTCCGATAAAAGAGCCCAGGCAATCAAGGCAGAACTTGTTAAAAATGGCATCGCGGCAGACAGGATGGAAACCAGGGGATACGGTTCATCAAAACCAATCGCCGACAACAAAACTGCTGCCGGGAGAACCCAGAATCGCAGGGTAACGATCAAAAAACAATAACCGCAATATTAATGCAATCCTTATCAATTATTATTTAACCGAACTCACAAATAGGAAAAAATCAGCGAGGACGCAAATCCTGATCCGCGATAAATAATTGCAAAGTCGGTTTATTAGAAGAGCTATCAGTGCAGAGAGAAAAGCAAAAAGGCGATCCCACACAGGGGTCGCCTTTTTATCACGTTTCACGTGTCACGCTTTACTGTAATGTAAACTTGATCGGCAGGTTAAACTGAACCCTGACAGGCACCCCGCGTTGTTTGCCGGGAACCCATTTAGGCATCGACTTCACCACACGGATGGCTTCTTCGTCGCATCCGCCTCCAATGCCACGGAGAACCCGTACATCGGTGATGGAGCCGTCAACTTCAACCACGAAGGTTACGAAAACTTTTCCCTGGATGCCAAGCTCCTTGGCTTCTTCAGGATATTTGATGTTTTGCTGCAGGTAGGAAATACGGGCTTCTTCGCCTCCAGGGTAGCCCGGCTGCTCTTCAACCACTGTAAAAATTTCCTGCTGTACCGGTGTTTCAATGACTTTGGGCCCCTCATCTTTCACGGCTACTTCAACATCTTCGGTAGGAGCTTCGACATTGCCTTTTTTATTCAGATCATCCATGCTCGCCATACTTACTTCTATCGTTGTATCTTCGACAACGACAGGGGCTGTAAATTTGACTTTTTCAACCATTGCTTCGGGCGGAGGTGGCGGAGGTGGCGGAGGTGGTGCTTCTTCCTGTTTCAGGTTTTCGAATTTAACACCAACCTCTTTTTCCTTTTCCCTTATCAGTCTTTCTTTATTGATATAAGCATTGATCAGTGGATAGGCCACAACAACTCCTATCAATACAAAACCAAAGATCATGGAAATGATTACAAATTTCCTGTAATTCTTGCGCAGGTAATATGAACCGTATTCCTTGTTCCTGTTTTTGAAAACAATATCCTCCAGCGATTCTACATGCTGTGTTTCAATTGCCATACACTATTTTTTTAAAGTGTTAAACACATTATCTCAGGTTATTTTGGAGCGTTCTGCAACATCTGCTGCTCCGTGGGGGTCATATCAACCACGGCATAACTTGCAATGTTGCAGATGGCCATTTCGTCGATGATGTCAACCATGTCCCTGTACTTTGCCTTTACATCCGCTTTGATCAGCACAATGGGTCCTTTCTGATCCTCCTTTTTCATCTTTTTGATCGCTGAATCGGCTGTAGTGTCTGCGACTACAGTCTTCCCGGTAACACGTTTGTCACGGTATTCGGCAATTTTTGTAAAGAGATCCTTGTTCTTAATCAGGAGGAATTTCCGGATCCCGTCTTTGCTGAAGTCAGTCTTGACAAGTTGAGGCATTTCGGCAGGTTTTTTCGGATCGGCAATACCAATGTAATAATAGACCTTATGACCTTCTGTAAGTAAAATATTCAGGGTCCTGTTTTTAGGAATTTCAGGTCCCTTGGGTTCATCGGGTTTATCATTTTTTTCGGGCATGGTAATCACCATGACCTTGGGCTTGCTAAAAGCTGTGGTGAGCATGAAGAATGTAATGAGCAAACACATCAGGTCGACCATGGGGGTCATGTCGATGCGGGTGCTGTGTTTCTTCGCCTGGCGCTTACCACCCTTTTTCCCTTTTTCTTCAACAATTATTTCACCCATACTGGTTTTATCTTTTAGGGATTAAAATCACGTTGCCCTATTTGGGCAGGTCCTTCATGGTGACTTCGTCTTTCTGAAGGTTGGTAACGAGATTAAATTTATTTACCTTGTTTTCCTGAAGAAGATCCATGACCTTCTTCACGGCGGTGTAATCGGTTTCGGCATCACCCTTGATGGCAACTTCGGCACTCAGATTGGTCAGACGGGCCATACGCACCCACCAGGCCAGCTGGTTGTCGGTTGAATCCATGGGAATTCCCACCTGGAGTTTGTCCCTGACTTTCGGTTCTGTTGCGTCGATCCAATCCTTCATGTTTTTGATCGGCATTCCGAACGACGACATTTTGCCGAACTTGTCAAGTTCTTTCGGGGTAAAGGTCAGTTTGTACTGCTCAGCCATTTTCTCAAGCAATTTTACCCTGAAGTGGGTGGAGGTGTCTCTTCCGTTGTCGATATTGAAAAACACCTTTCCCTCCTTGGAAATAAAAATCGTCATGATATCATTATCCGGGGCCTGCTTTTCCGACACCGAAGAGGGTGTTTCGATCGGCGCGGCTTCCTGCGGGCGGAAGGAGGTGGTTAGCATGAAGAAGGTGAGCAGCAAGGAGAACAAATCCACCATCGGCGTCATGTCGATGTGCGGAGATCTTGCCGGATGTTTAATTTTTGGCATGGGGCTCTTTTTAACTATTTGGTAGCAGCTGCAAATGACTGAACGAGACTGAAACCGGCCTCATCAATTTTGTAGGTAAAGCTATCAATCTGGGTAGAGAAAAAGTTGTAAAAGATGATAGCCATCAATGAACCAAAGATACCAAAGGCGGTGTTGATAAGCGCCTCGGAGATACCGTTTGCAAGGGCAAGGGCGTCGGGTGCACCGGCCTGTGCAAGGGCGGCAAAGGCCTTGATCATCCCGATAACCGTTCCCATCAGACCGGTTAAAACCGAGATGGAGGCAATGGTGGAGAGGATGACCAGGTTGCGTGACAGCATCGGAAGCTCAAGTGCGGAAGCTTCTTCAAATTCTTTTTGCAGCGCGAGGATTTTCTGGTCTTTTTCCAGGGTGGCATCATTTTGCAAAGCACGGTAGCGCATCAAACCGGCTTTCATAACGTTTGCCAGTGAACCTCTTTGTTTATCGCAGGCTACGATAGCATCCTCGATTTTGTTGTTGTTGAGGTCTGTCTGCAGTGATTTGACGAATACATTGATACGGCCTTTCCCCCTCGCGCGGAACAGGGTGATGCCGCGTTCAACGGCAAAAATGATCAGGATGAGGTTCAAGGTGATCAGAAAAGGTACAATAACACCTCCTTTGTAGATAATTGCCAGGTAATTTCCGGGAAGCGGATGGCCATCGGGATTCCCGCCTTCGAAAAATAATGGGTTACCAAACACAACCTTGTAAAGGAAATAAGAAAAGGCGAATGCTACGATCATAGCGCCCACTGTAAACACTGACCTTAAGGCTTCACCCAATGATCCGCCTTTGCTATTTGTCTTGCTCATCGTTAAAAAGTTTTAGATTAAAGATTGAATGAATTATTGGATTTTCTTACTAAAAAGGCCTACAAAGATAAAAAAATTAAACAGGAAATCAAACAGTTGCTATTTGATCTTTTGTTTCAGAATTTCAATGACCGGTTTCACAATGACCACCTTTTCATCATTGGGGTTCACTGCGCTCATTCTCAGGTAATAGCTGAGTGCTTTCTCCGCTTCATCCTTGAGTTTCGCGTCGCGTGAAAACTGGCTGTAATGATAAAATGCGAGATAATCGAAGGATTCAAACCGTTCTTTCATGTATTTCACCGTGTCGGATTGCGTTTTAACGATGAGTCCTTCATAAACAGGAACACCATACCCGGTTGTATTAAACCCTTTGGCATCTTTCAGATCGAGGTTTGACTTGGTTCGTGCACGCCAGGCAAAACCGGGGATATAATCGGCCTGCATGACATTGAAAATCGCCAGGTTGGTGTCGGCCTTCACATAATCCTGCAGGCTGTAGTAAACCTTTCCCAGGTTGTAATAATCCATCGGGACTCCTTTTTTTATGGCGATCTTTTGCTCATAGCGCTCTTTTGCCAGGTCATACTTTTTAATTTTGGTATAACACAGGGCCGCTTCAGAGATCAGTTCCGATTTCGAAGTATCCAGCGAGTATGCCTTCATCAATTGCCCGGCAGCAAGTGAATCCTGTTTGGTCTTCGCCAGCAACCGCCCGTAATAGGCATAATCGAGCGACCGTACTTTTTCGGGTTTGGCATTGGCAATAAACTTTTTGATGTAAACGAGACCCTTGTCATATTGCTGGGTTTCAAAATAGGAGTAGGCCAGCGCCCTGTTCACATCGTTGTCGTTGTTATCAACCTTGAGAATTTCATTCAGCTGGTTGATGGCTTCGTTATAGTCCTTAAGTTCGATAAGGGTGTTTACAAACTGCTTGCGGGCAGCCGTATTGCGCGAAAGCTCGAGAAATTTCTTAAAGCTTTTCTTGGCATCCTCCTGCCGTCCGGCGCGCGCCTGCAGGGAGCCAAGTTCCCGGTATGCCGGGGCAAAAGTGGAGTCCATTTTAACAACATCCTGGTAATAATTCATCGCCGTGGTATATTGCCTTGCCCGAAGCCACAGCATCCCCAGCCTCAGTTTGGCTTCCGGCGACATGGGATCAAGTCCCTGGGCCAGGTTATAATTGGCAATGGCTTTGGATCCATCGTTCAGCAGGTAAAAATAGACATCCCCTCTTACGATGTAAAGGGCCGGGTTCTTGCTGTCAAGTTTTTCTGCGTTACGCAGCAGGGTAAATGCAGTGGCAGTATCGTGCACTTTCGCAAAAACATACCATTCCGCCATCTCGATCATTACGCTTGCCTGTCTGGCCGGCTCCATCTTAATGGCTTTATTTGCCTTGGAGGGCAATAATGCCTTCGCTTTCTCATACTCTTCCTTTGCCAGGGCATTGTTTTTGGCAATAACATCAAGGCCAGCCAAACCTACAAAGTTTAAGGGGTTTGAAGGATCCTGTTTGACTCCTTCCTGGTACAATACTTTAGCTGAATCAGCCATTTCGGGAAAGGATACGTTGAGCGTGTCCGAATAAAATTTATAGAGGAAATTCCTTCCGTAATAGTAATAGAGATCGCCGTTGGAAGGTGTCTGCCGGATCAGTTTTTTAAACATGGAACTTGCCTCCACGAACTGCTCGTTCTTTGTCAGTTTCCTGGCATCCTTCAGTTCCTGGGAGTATACTTTTCCCATAAAAGGGAAAAAGAGCAGCAGTGCAACAACAACACCGGCCGGTTTGATAAATCTGGACATAATCTGTGTCTCCTGTGTATTAATGTTTAATTTCGACTAATCTAACCGGCATCGCAGCAGGCACAAGTCCTGAATGCAGAACGATGAACTGTCCCTTTTCCCCAGCCATAAACGATGAAAAACCATGGGCCAGCCCGGTATATGGCTGACGGTTGATGCAAAAAACATCACGGGTGAAGGGATAGGATCCTTCGGCAATGTAACCAGGGAAAGGGCGGTAAAATTTTGTTCCGGGATCATTGTCTCCCTCAAGTGCAATGCCCACAACCTTAAAGCGCTGAAGAAAGTTGTGCGAAACGGTATCGGCCGGGTCGCTGATCCAGTTTACACTGATCACTCCGATGGTATTTTTGTTTTTCTCTACGTAATTGATCACCTCCGCATTGCTATGCACCGCAAAACAGGTCGAGGGGAAGGAATCGATCTTAAACCGTTCCTTAAAATACCTGGGGTTGCCCGATTTAAAATTGTCAAATACAACTTTCAGATCTTTCAACTTTGATTTTTTATCCACCTGGCTCCAGGAGGTGATTTTCCCCTGAAAGATATCCCTTACGGTTTGAAAAAAGAGGGATGTGTCAGGGTTGTCGTTGTTCACGATCAACGCAACCGCATCGATGGCGATTTTAGTAGTTTTCGGAATGTACTGACGCTCGCGGAGATAGGCCACCTGCTTGTCTGAAAGTTTCCGGTTGACCATGATCATGGGCACGGAATCATTCATAAAATCATTGATCACATCGGCTTCTGTTTTGAAGATGGTGTCGATGCTGGCATATTTGTACATTGCCTCAAACGTATATATTTCTGCTTCAACGAGCAGGCGGTAGGAATCATCCACGCCAACCTTGATTTTCCCGGCTGTGGGAGTGTCGGTGTTTTTCTGGTTTGCGCCACCACCACAGGAAGCCATTAGCAGGAATAAAAATATCCCACCCAGATTCATCCAAAATACCGGTATCGCTTTGATGATTTTCATCGCTTTTACGCTTAAAATCAACTATTTCATTAGAAAGAACACAAATTTATTAAAATTATTATTGCCCTTTCAATTTTTATTCCCCGTTATTTTCCCTTGTTTTTGTCCACAGCCGGGCCATCCGGAAACCTCCATAGAGAAACAGGAAGATGGCAAAAATGATTTTAACTTCTTTGGAAAGATATTGAAACCGCGGACTGACAAGCACATATACCCCCAGAACGAAATAAAGCAGGATGACGAACCAGGAGAAGTACTTGGAGAATTTTTGCATGGAATTACCGTTTAACCTGCCAGTAAGGAAGGGTGGTTTCCTCCGGCTGTTGATTCCAGTGCGCCGGGGTCACGGTAAAACCATCCTTTCTGATCAGTTTTTTTTCATAAACGACAATCATCGGGTTGAAAAGAATATCTGTTAATCCAATCACAAAGGATTCAAGTTCGGTTCCGTCTTTTGCTTTTTCCTTCTCCATCCTCACGTCGTAGCCGTTGAATACAAGCAGGTTTTTTAAAAATTCGGCACGTTCACGGGTAGTCCCGGTTTCAATCACAGAGCAACGTACTCCTTCGATTTCGGCTATATTGTGTTTTCCTTTTGTCAATGCCATAATAATATTTTTTTTTGTGCCGCCACGGCAATATTTATTTGTACAGCCACGGCATATCGTTTAGAGCCACGGCATGCGGTGGCTCTACATTAATACAACCCAAAACTCAGGTTGAATACCACCTCGTAAATTGAACTGGCAAACCCTATGATCACAATACCGGCCACACACATGAGCAGGCCTATTCGGGTGTACCCGTCGCTGGTAAATCTGGCAATCGGCTGGTCGCTGTTGTTGAGCAACATGGCCTTGATCACCAGTAAATAATAGTATAAGGAGATGATGGTGTTGATCAGGGCGATCAGGACCAGGATGTAGTATCCCTGTTTTGCTGCGGCCGTGAAAAGAAAAAATTTCCCGAAGAACCCTGCCAGCGGTGGAATTCCAGCGAGGGAAAAAAGGGCGACCATCATTACCAGGCTGAGGTTCGGGTTTGTGCGGTACAATCCGTCGTAATCATCGATATTTTCCTTGCCGGTACGGTTTGAAATGATTCCGACAACACCGAAGGCAGCCAGGTTTGAGAAGATGTAAACCAGGGCAAAATAGATAACCGTGGTCATCCCGAGCTGGCTCTGGCCGATGATCCCCAGCAGGATGAACCCCGCCTGGGCAATAGAAGAGAAGGCCAGGAAGCGTTTGAGGTTTTTCTGGCGCATGGCAAAGAGGTTTCCGACCGTAATGGTGAGGACCGTAATGCCATACAGCAACTCGCTCCACATTACGGCAATCTTGTAAAATACCGTATAAAGAATGATTGTGAAAATAAAAACAGCAGCTCCCTTTGAGATTACCGAAAGAAACGATGCAACGTTCACCGGGGCACCTTCGTAAACATCGGCCGTCCAGAGGTGGAAGGGAACAAGGGAAATTTTAAAGGCCATCCCTGCAAAGAAGAAAATGAAGGCAAGTACCTGCAGCGGAGCGCCGGTAATGAGGGGAGCCACATCGGCAAAGTACATTGTTCCGGTAGTGCCGTAAATCATCGACAACCCGTATAAAAGGATTCCCGACGAAAGCGCGGAGGTGAAGATCAGCTTGACCCCTGCTTCAGCCGACTTTTCCTTCAGGCGTTCATACGCTGCAAGTGCCGCTACCGGGATGGTGGCGAGCTCCAGTCCGATGTAGAACATCAGGAAATCGCCGGAAGAGATCATGAAATTCATCCCGATCAGGGTGGAGAGCATCAGGAGGAAATATTCGCTGATCTTTTCCTTGTTCTGTTCCTGCTTCAGCCAGTCGACCGACTGGATAAAGATAATCAACACCCCGATGTTAAGAATGTTTTTCAGCAACATCGAAAGTTGTGTCGACTGGTACATCCCGCCAAACAGGATCCCGGCCGTCCCGGGGAAAAATCCCAGTACCGTTACGGCAGCCATGAGCAGGATTGCCGGTAAAATGATCTTATGCTTCTGCGTATCGGGCAGAAAAATTTCGACAATCAATAAGATTACTGTGATGGCAATCAGCAGCAATTCATGTCTCATTATCAGCATTGTATGTGTGTTTTTAAGGTTTCAATACCCCACCCCCGACCCCTCCCCCAAGGGGGAGGGGCAAGGGGAGGGGGTTTAATTCAATATCGGCGCGGCAGCCATCAGTTTATGCATGATGGGTCCCAAACCTCCGGTAATCATATCCGACAGCCACAGCGGTGCCATCCCGATCAGGGTGATCCCGAAAATCAGGGCGACCACACTTATCTTGTCGTACCATTTTGCATCAGTCAACGTCTCAAAATGTTCATTCTTTATTTTTCCAAGCAACAAAATTCCCACGACCCTGAGCACATACACGGCCGTAACAACGATGGATGAGGCTGCGATGATGGTAGCTACCCGGTGAAAGGTATCGGCATTCTGAAAAGCGCCCACGAAAATGGTCATCTCGGCCACGAAGCCGCTGAATCCCGGAAGTCCGAGGGAAGCAAGACCGGCGATTACATAAGCAACTGCCAGAAACGGCATCACCTTCATCAATCCGCCCATTTCATTGATGAAACGGGTGTGGGTCCTTCCATAGATCATCCCGATGAGGGCGAAGAAGAGGGCCGTCATGATGCCGTGCGAGATCATCTGCATGATGGCGCCGTTCATGGCTGTCTGGTTAAACATCAGGATGGCAAAGAGCACCAGTGCGCAATGGCTTACCGATGAATAGGCATTGATATATTTCAGGTCCTTTTGCCAGATCGCACCCAGTGCACCATAAATAACCCCGATGGTGGCGAGGATCAGGAATATCCATCCCAGCTGGTGTGCTGCCTGGGGAAGAAGGAAAACCGCCACACGGTAACAGCCATATCCGCCGAGTTTCATCAACACCCCGGCGTGGAGCATCGATACCGCGGTTGGAGCCGAAGCATGACCGTCGGGAGACCAGGTGTGAAAGGGGAACATGGCACCAAGCACGCCGAATCCAAGGAAAAGAAAGGGAAAGAGAAACAACTGTACATTGAGCGGCAAGGTTTGCTTTGAGATTTTGATCAGGTCGAAAGTAAGCGGTCCGCCATTGGGTGCAGAGTTAAAATAGATGCCGATGATCCCTAAAAGAATGAAGGCTGAACCTCCCATAAGCATCAGGGTCAGCTTCATGGCTGAATAATGACGCGGACCGCTTCCCCAGATACCTATGAGCAGGTACATTGGGATCACTGCCAGTTCATAAAAGAGGAACATCGTGAAGAGATCGAGGGAGATGAAAAAACCGAAAACCCCTGAAGCCAGCAGGATCAGCGATGTGAAAAATTCGCGCGGCAGGTCAACGATGTCCCAGCTGGCAAAGATTCCGGCAAAAACCACCAGGGCTGTCAACCCGATCATGGCTACAGAAACCCCGTCAACTCCAAGGTAGAAATGGATGTTGAGGGTTTGATACCATACATTGTCCTGTACGAAAAGCACTTCGGCCATGTTGCCGGCCCTTCGTTCGGCCAGGTAAAGCAGGATCAGCGCGATGGCGCTCAAAAGTTGCAGACTCATCCCCACAACGGCAACCCATTTCACCTGCATATGGGATTTG
>CAIKNA010000248.1 GCA_903828645.1 uncultured Bacteroidales bacterium | reverse complement strand
TTGCGAAGACTGGAAAAGCAGGCGGCCATCATAGAAAAGCAAAAGGCGATCGGCGAAGAACGCAGCCGCATTGCCGCCGACATGCACGATGATATGGGATCGGGCCTGAGCCGTATCCGTTACCTGAGTGCTTCGATGAAAAACGAAACCCGGGATGAAAAGTTTAAACATGACCTTGACACTCTCATCAGCAGCAGCGACGGGTTGGTTGATAAAATGAATGACATTATCTGGACCCTGAATACAGGTGATGAAAGCCTGGAAGAGGTAATTTACTACATCCGGAGCCAGTGCAGTGAAATGCTTGACAATGCCGGGATTGGATTCGGGTATACCCTCCCGGAAAAGATCCCCGGCCGGATCATAACCAGCGAAATAAAGCGCAATCTTTACCTGGTGGTAAAAGAGACCGTGCACAACGTCATCAAACATTCCCATGCGACCCATGTAAACCTGATAATACAAACCGGCCTGCATATTACCATCAAGGTCAGCGACAATGGAAAAGGGTTCAATACAGCCGATACCTCTTTCAAAGGGAACGGTCTTCTCAACTTTCAAAAAAGAATGGCTGCAATAAAGGGAAACGTGCAATTTCAATCAGACGGCACAGGAACAGTTGTCAGCTTCGAAGTACCCTTGTCCTAAAATCACCCTAATAAACCTTATATTTTTTTACGTCTTCCAACCATTTACTTTTGCGTCATGATCAGAATCATTATTGCCGAGGATTTACAGGAAATAAGAGAGGGGCTTGTACAGGTGCTCACCCGGCAGGACGACTTCGTTGTGGTGGCGGCTTTTTCCAACGGGCAGGAGGCCATGCCGGGAATTATTGAATCACAACCGGATATTGTCATCATGGATATCAATATGCCCGGTATCAGCGGGATTGATTGCATCCGGCAGATCAGGGATGAGTGTCCTGATACGCAATTCATGATCTTTACGATTTACGAAAACGATGAAAAGATCGTGGATGCCCTGGCTGCCGGAGCGAGCGGCTACCTGCTTAAAAAGACGCCGCCCGAAAAAATGATTGAGGCCATTATAGAGCTTCACCACGGCGGCAGCCCAATGAGCAGCCAGATTGCACGCAAAGTCATAGGTTTCTTTAAACAGGCAAAACCGGAGGATAACATTCAACTAACAAAAAAAGAAAATGAAATATTGCTGTTGTTATCGAAAGGATTCTTATATAAAGAAATTGCCGGCAAGCTTTCAATTACCATGGGTACCGTGACGCAACACATCCATCATATCTATGAAAAGCTGCATGTGGCCAACCGGACAGAAGCCATCAATAAAGTATTTGGCCGAAAATAACATTTAACATTAAAACTCAAATTATGAAAACAATAATTCTTTGCTCGTTATTAATAACAGTTGGTTTTTGCTCATGCCGTTAAAAGAAAAGCCTCAATATAGAAGGTGCCTGGAAACTTGTTCAGTTACAAACTATAAAAGGCAACTCCGCGGTCATTGATTTCCCGGGCAAGAGTGATATGGATGTTATTAAAATCTGGCCGGGGAGCCATTTCATGAGTGTGGGCCGGGTTAAAACGGATACAACCGATTGGGATTTATACGGTTCGGGAACTTTCAAACTGGAAGGAAACAAATATGAAGAAAACGTAAAGGTTCTTTTTTATAAGGAATGGGACGGCAAAACGATTAAAATGTTATTGGAAATCAAGAATGATTCGTTGACCCAGACTTTTCCCGTTGATGAAAAGGGTAAAATGGAAAAGGAGTATGCAAACATTGAAAAATATGTAAGGATCAATAAATAGGGGCTTCAGAAACAGCTTTTTTATGTAATACCATTCTCTAAACCCTGAACCGTAACGCATGATGATTGCGTTGCGCGCCCGCCGCGTAAGTTCAGGATTACTCTTAAACTTCCATCAATTCACGAAAGGTAATTTTCATGTGGCCATTTGGACCAGTGTGAAGATCTGGATTTTAATGTGCTGTATTTTGAATGAATGACCCCATTGAACCCAGCGGGGAGTATGCGAGGAGGGAATTGCGCCAAATTTAAAATTATAAACAACCAAATTAGTTGAATTATGAAAAACATTTCTGCATTTATCTTTATCCTGCTCTTTAACAGCAGTTTACTTTTTTCGCAGGTTGCCATAAATACCGATGGCACGCCGCCGGATCCCACGGCCATGCTGGATGTGAAATCTTCAACCAAAGGATTCCTTCCACCCCGGATGACTGCGGCAGAGATGAATGCGATTTTTTCTCCGGCTACCGGACTTCTTGTTTACAACACGACCGTTAATTCTCTCTACTGGTTTGACGGATCAGCCTGGAAGCGGATTAACGATCCTTACACGGAAACAGATCCTGTATTCGTCTCACACCCTGCCAGCGGAATTACCACAGGAAACATCACAAACTGGAATACGACATACGCTAACCGTATTCTGAATGCCTCAGGCACACTTCCTTTATCGTTATCCATTGCAGGTAATCAGTTGTCAGGTTCAATCGCCACAGCGAATTCAACAACAAACGGTTATCTTACGTCAACTGATTGGAATACTTTCAACAACAAACAAAATGTGTTGACTTTTGGAAACCTTTCCTCAAGCGATATTACCGTTTCCGGTGGTAGCGGCGCGGTAAAAGGATCCGGCGCAACGCTTTCCATCAATAAAGGAAATCTTACTGAAACAGGATCTTCCGTATTAAGCATTTCCGGCGGCAGCAATTCGGTTTTAGGAACAGGCGCTTCAATACAGGTAAGACAAGCCAATGCAAGTCAATCCGGCTATTTGAGTACCGCTGATTGGAATAATTTCAACAATAAAGTTTCAAGTCAATGGATTACAAATGGTCAGAATATTTACTATGGCACCGGCAAGGTTGGTATCGGCACTTCAGCGCCAGCGGCTTCAGCATCGATGGAAGTCACAAGCACCACCACCGGCGTACTTCTTCCCCGCATGACCCGTGTTCAGCGTAACGCCATTGCCGTTCCCGCCGCAGGTTTGATGGTTTACTGCATCAATTGCGGAACCAGCGGCTCGCTGAGCATTTTCACAAACGGCTCGTGGATGACTTTTTCGCCTTGCGCGATTTCAGCGCCTGCAACCGGGACACAGGTTATGTCACAAGGCCAGATTATCTGGAACTGGCAGGCTGTTGCCGGGGCTGCCGGATACAAATGGAATACGACGGAGGATTATGAGACGGCAACCGAAATGGCTGCCGCTACGAGCAAAACCGAAACCGGGACCACCTGCGGCATTACCTATAACCGTTACGTTTGGGCTTACAGCAGTTGCGGGGAATCTGCTATGACCACGCTTACAACTACCGTTCCTGCTGCAGTGCCGGCGGCTCCCGTGTCAGGCACCCATGTTGCTACTCAAACTTCCATTGTCTGGAACTGGAATAGTGTACCTGGTGCTATGGGTTATAAATGGAATACGACCAATGATTACGCATCGGCAACCGAAATGGTTGCCGCTACGAGCAAAACCGAAACCGGACTCACCTGCGGCACGGCTTATACCCGTTATGTATGGGCGTACAATGGCTGCGGCTACTCACTTCCGACTGCATTAAATCAATCGACCTTAGCTTGCTGGGTTTGCGGTATTTCTACGTTGACAATCAACCACGTTGCCGGAGAGGTAGCCCCGGTTACTAAAACCACAACATACAGCACAGTTACCAATATCCCGGGGGAACTTACAAAATGCTGGATTACCAGCAACCTTGGTTCCGACCACCAGGCAACTGCCGTGAGCGATGCAACCGAAGCTTCTGCCGGCTGGTACTGGCAATTTAACCGTAAACAGGGTTATAAACACGACGGAACAACCCTGACACCCAATTCAACCTGGATAAGCAGCATCAGTGAAACTTCAGAATGGATAACAGCCAATGATCCGTGCAACATTGAGTTGGGCACCACCTGGCATCTCCCGACTTACACCGAGTGGTATAATGTTGACAATACCGGCGGTTGGACCACATGGACCGGCCCGTGGGATTCCGGATTGAAACTCCATGCTGCCGGGTACCTGGACAACGGCAATACTAATGTGTACTATCGTGGCGGAAACGGCAACTATTGGAGCAGTACGAATTACAGTGCCACTTACGGCTGGTTCCTTTATTTCTACAGTGGGGAATGCTACGTGAACAACAGCACCAAGGCGAACGGCTTCTCCGCCCGCTGCGTCAGAGACTTCTGATTTATTTAATTCATTTGCCTGTTTAACAATTTAATCACAATATAAAAATCATGAAAAAACTGATCATAATTGTTTTTCTTACAGGGTGCATTTGGGCAAACGCCCAGGTTGCCATCAATAACGATGGCACCCCGCCGGATCCTACGGCTATGCTCGACGTAAGTTCTATAAATAGCGGTCTGCTGATCCCGCGCATATCAACGGCTGCCCGCAACCTGATCCCGTCGCCGGCAACCGGCCTGTTGATTTATAACACAGATGAGAATCTCTTTAACTATTTTGATGGAAGTTACTGGGACCAGGTAGGATCGGCAGTCGTCCCTTCTGCCACCGGAAGCATCAGCCCCGGAGGGGGCGTTGTTATCAGCGCTTTACCCGGTGCGGTGCCTGACAATTCTGCCATGCTTGACGTCAAGGATGCCAGCAGGGGCGTGTTGATTCCAAGAGTTACCATTTCGGCCCGCGAATCAATTTTAACACCCGCCGTCGGATTAATCACTTACTGCCCCGATGTGAATCTTTTATATTTTTATAACGGGAGCAAATGGATCACCCTGTGTTCCGCTTCAACAGGCGTACCGGGTGCCACCGGAAGCCAGCCGCCGGCAGGGATGGCTGTAAATACAAGCAATTCATTACCCGATCCCTCTGCCATACTTGATGTCTCTGCCACAGACAAGGGGGTTCTGATACCAAGAATTTCAAGTTCAGACCGGGCAGCATTGCTTCCGGTAACAGGACTGACGATATATAATACCACAACAAAAACCATTGAGTATTACAATGGTTCGGGCTGGTGCCAGGTCAATACCATCCTGAGTGAATACACGACCGGGGGAACGCAGATCCCCTCTGCCGACCAGATTGAGTGGCACTGGGATCCTGTTGAACGCACTATTGGCTATAAGTGGAACACGACCGATGATTTCAGCACAGCGACCGACCTGGGAACAAGCACCTCTTTCCTGGAAACAGGACTGGCTTGCGGCACAAGCTATACACGTTATGTTTGGGCATACAGCGGGTGCGGCTACCTGTCATCACTGGCATTGACACAATCAACCCTGGCTTGTACTTCATGTGCTTCTTCCATTACAGTCAGCCACCTGGCCACCGGCGGTGTGGCACCTGTTGATAAAACGGTTACGTATGGTATTGTTACAAATATCCCCGGTGAAACGACAAAATGCTGGATTTCCAGTAACCTTGGTGCCGACCACCAGGCAACTTCCATTGGTGATGCCACAGAGGAGTCGGCGGGATGGTACTGGCAATTCAACCGCAAGCAGGGGTACAAACATGATGGCACCAACCGGACACCCAACTCGACCTGGATAACCAGCATTAATGAAAGTTCAGAATGGACAGCAATCAACGACCCGTGCGCCGTCGAGTTAGGCTCCACATGGCATGTCCCGACATCTGCGGAGTGGAATAATGTTAACTCTGCCGGCAACTGGAATTCATGGCACGGACCATGGGACTCCGGGTTGAAACTCCACTATTCCTCATTCCTTTTCTTATGGGATGGTTCATTGGCCGGTCGCGGCGTTGACGGCTACCAGTGGAGCAGTTCGCAGTCCGATGGCACCAACAGCTCATATCTGGCCTTCAGCGACTTTAACGGAGGGTACAGTGGCCTGAACAACGGCGACAAGGCGCTTGGTTTTTCTGTCCGATGCATTAATGACCCATCCATCCCTGTTCCAATATGCGGAACATCGATCACGGTCAGCCACCTGGCCACCGAAGGTGTGGCTCCTGTGGATAAAACGGTCACGTACGACATTGTTACAAATATCCCGGGTGAAGCCTCCAAATGCTGGATTTCGAAGAACCTTGGCGCCAGCCAGCAGGCGGGTGCTGTGGATGATAATACCGAAGCTTCGTCGGGGTGGTACTGGCAATTTAACAGCAAACAGGGATACAAACTCGATGATGATTATACGCGGACACCCAATACTGTGTGGGTAAACGGTATCAGTGAAGAATCGGACTGGGTGGCTGCCAACGACCCATGCACACAGGAACTTTCATGCGGTTGGAGGCTTCCCACGCAAACAGAGTGGGAAAATGTAAATTCAGCCGGGGGCTGGTCGGCCGGATGGCTTGGCCCATGGAGTTCAGGACTAAAACTTCATGCTGCAGGCGACATTAACTACAATAATGGTGCAGGGGAAAACCGGGGATGGCTGGGTCAATACTGGAGCAGCACCCAGTACGATGCAACCAATGGGAATGGCCTTTATTTCTATAACGCTTACAGCTATGTATACAGCTATAATGTCAAATCGAATGGCTTTCCGGTCCGCTGCATCCGGGATGCAAATACTCCTGGTTCCGAGGCTGCCGTAAAGACAACTTCCGTTACAAATATCGGGGAAACCACCGCAACCACCGGAGGTCATGTTACCTGTGAGGGAGGTACCACGGTTACCGCCCGGGGCGTTTGCGTAAGTACTTCCATAAATCCGACCATCGCCGGCAGTCATACGGCCAGTAGTACAGGAACGGGTGTGTTTGCAACCATTCTTACCGGTCTCAGCCCGAATACCACGTATCATGCCAGGGCCTATGCGACCAACAGTACAGGAACTGCTTACGGAGACGATGTGAGTTTTACAACATCGACCGTTTTTCCATGCGGTTCATCATTGGCAGTTAACCATTTAGCCACAGGGGGTGTTGCTCCGGTTGACAAAGCTGTCACATACGGTACCGTTGCAGATCTCCCGGGAGAACCTTCAAAGTGCTGGATCACCAGAAATCTGGGTGCCTCTACCCAGGCGGCTTCATTTGACGATGCCACCGAGGCCTCGGCCGGATGGTACTGGCAGTTTAATCATAAACAGGGATATATGAATGACGGAATTATGGTGACCCCGTCATGGACAATAACCTCTATTTCAGAAAATAGTGATTGGGAAGCTGCCAAGGATCCGTGTGTTCTTGAACTTGGCGGCGGCTGGCGGATTCCAACAGTAACAGAATGGTCTGATGTGAGTGATGTTGGAAACTGGAGTTCGACGGGAGCCTATAACTCTTTGTTAAAGCTTCATGCGGCAGGGTATCTCTTTTACAGTGTCGGAAATCTAGCCAATCGGGGCATATATGGTGAATACTGGAGTAGTGAACAGGTTTATCCTCACATGGGTGCAAATCTGGTTGTCGGTAGTGGTTTCAGCTATACTGGCGGTGATATGAAATCATTAGGGTTCCCTTTGCGATGTCTGAGAGATATTCATTCCAATGTCACAACAACCGGTGTAAGCGACATTGGCAGCAACACTGCAACCTGCGGAGGTGAAGTGATCAGCGCAGGGGGAACCGATGTGACAGCCCGGGGTGTTTGCTGGAGCACTGCTTCCATACCCACGATCGCCGGCGATCACACCAGCGACGGCGATGGATTGGGTCCGTTTGTCAGTAGTATCGCCGGACTGCAGCCGGGTACCCAGTATTTTGTCAGGGCCTATGCCACCAACAGCCTGGGAACTTCCTATGGCAATGAAATCAGTTTTACAACCCTGGGATTTACCTGCGGCAATTCATTCATGATAACTCATGTTGCAGGTGAGGTTGCCCCTGTTGATAAAACGGTTACCTATGGCACCACATCCGGTATTGCCGGGGAGTCTTCAAAATGCTGGATAACCAGCAACCTGGGCGCCGACCGCGTGGCCCTGGCCAAAGATGACGGTTCCGAAGCTTCGGCAGGATGGTACTGGCAGTTTAACCTCAAGCAGGGATATAAAGTTGATGAGAATGGCGTAAGGACCCCCAATACCGCCTGGATACAGTGGCCCAGTGCAACCAGCAACTGGCAGACCGAAAACGACCCGTGCGCCTTGGAACTTGGCAGCGGCTGGAGGATTCCCACAGCAACAGAGTGGACCAATGTAAACACAGCAGGTGGCTGGACCAACTGGAACGGTCCGTGGACTTCCGGGTTAAACCTCCATGCGGCAGGCTTCATCTATTACGAGTACTGGGGCGGGCTGATGAATCGCGGGTCAGACGGCCTTTACTGGAGCAGCACCCAGGGTGGCGATGGATACGCATGGTACCTTGGCTTCTACAGCGGCCAGAGTCAAATGTATGACTACCAGCCGGGATTCGGAATGACACTGCGGTGCCTCAGGGA
>CAIKNA010000247.1 GCA_903828645.1 uncultured Bacteroidales bacterium | reverse complement strand
GTCATGCTTGTACCCTTGCATGCGGTTAAACTGCCAGTACCAGCCTCCTGAGGCTTCTGTGGCGTCGTCAACAGTTGTCGCCTGGTGATCGGCGCCAAGGTTACTGGTGATCCAGCATTTTGAAGGTTCCCCGGGGATATTTGTAACAGTTCCATAAATTACAGTTTTTGATACAGGCGCAACATTTCCTGCCACATGGTCAATTGTAAAGAAGGAACCACATGAAAATTGCGCGATGGTCCCGGTGCCGTACAAAATTTCCTTCCAGGTATTTACACCTGAAACATAGATGTAAAACTTGTTGTCGGTGATGCAAAACACCACCAGCCCATTGGCAGGCGTTGAAATGGCAGCAATCTGTTCGATTGTCATCCGGGGGAGCAAAACGCCCCTGGCGTTGGATTTCACATCGAGCATGGCCGATGGATCAGGTTGGCTGGCATCGTTATTTACGGCCACCTGGGAAAATAATGCACTGCAATATAGCAGCAGCACGAGGGTTAAAAATGATATATTTTTCATTTCAGAATGATTTTTCATTTCAGTCGCTTGAGTTTAAATTCTACAGAATAGGGCATGGGAATTGAATTCTGGCAGTTAAAAATGCCCTTTGTGTTTTCGTAAAGTGTGCCTGTAATCGTACCTTCTATCAGTTGCCCCGGGTTTCCCCATTTGGAAATGATCAGGGTATTCAACGCATCGGTCAGTTCCACTTGTTCACAGTTGCCATTTACCGTGTGCCGGGTAAAGTTTCCGGAGTTTTCGTACGAGTTGTATCCGGGAGTTATCCAGGCCAGGGGATCTCCTTTGTCTGTTCTTATTGCAATGACAATGGATTTTTTCGGATTCAGGAATTTGTCAAAGCTGTAAGTGCCGGCACTGTTCACATCGGGGTTCATGTAAGAAAAACTATAGCCGAACGCTTTTGAAGCGTCCAGGAGAAAAGAAGATTGAGAAGCGACCGTGAAAACCTGGTTGCTGCTATCCCAGGTTGCCACCGCATAACGGGTATCGCCTTCGGGGAATACTTTCCCTGCAAGCACGGGGTTCAGCAAATCATAGCTGAAGTAGGTCACTCCACCAATGGTAAGTTTAAAGTACGCAGTATCATTACCCCCTGTCCCCCCTCCGGTGGTAAATTGTATTTCGTTGCCATAACTGGTGCCTTTGCAGTTAATGGCAAATGCTCTAACATAGTAGGTAGTACCAGGTGTAAGAGATCCGACCGGGATGGTGAAAGCCTGGCCTTCCGTGGACGGGTCTTCAGGATAGAAAGTGCCGCTGATAGCAGGACTGTGCGTGGTAGCAATGGCCACACCCCGCATACTTACCGGGCACGAACCGATATCAGTTACGGTGCCACCCAGTTGTGCGGATGTACTGGTTACCAGGGCAGCATCAGCGGTAGTCAGCAAAGCAGTACCTGTAACCTGGTTGCCGGAGGGGGTCACATCTTTTTTGCAACTGGCAATAACCAGCATGCTGACAAGGAAAACAAGAGGGGTTATTTTTTTCATTGAAATTTCTTTTGGTGAATTGTTAAAATTGATTGGTGAATTATTGTTGAAGTTTATTGATAAATCGTCGTTTCAGCCCCGGTAATTCCCAGGGCAGGTGGGAACATTCAATCCTTAAGGCAGCGAACCGAAAAACCTGTCGACTTGGGAGGGTAGACCCTTTCCACATTGGTGTTATCCCACAAGAGGTTCCGGATCCATGCCTCGTCTGGAATGTACTCCGTTGACGACCAGAAGAAGGGGACCAGGGTGAGACTGTAAAAGATACCCGGGGTCCAGACATCTCGGTAGCCACCGGGTAGCGCCGTGAACCCACTTGAATTGGTCGCACCTGTGTTCGGGGGTGCCCAATGCGTGGTGCCGGTTTCTTTCATCTTGCCTCCAGCAATACTTTCGCCACCAAGATAGTTGGTTAGTATTGTCCATTCTGCATCATTAGGTAAATGCCATCCGGTTGGGCAGATCCCCTGCACATTGCCCGCTGGTATCGGGTTCCACGAGGTATAGTTGGTCGCGTTATTGAGGTATTGAACCGTTTCACCCCATTGGTACAATCCGCCATACACGTCACAATTGGCCGCATTGTTATTGTAACAATATTTTTCGATGGTCCCGTTGTTGGTCTGATCCTGGTCTCCAAGGATAGCCGTTCCGATATTCAGGTTTTCGGTCATCCAGCATTGCAACCCGATTATCACGGAATTGTAAGTCTTTCCGCCATAGGTGACCGAACCGCAACTCCTGCCGTCAAAATTGGGAGCAATCTCCCATGAATTTCCGTTGAACCAGCAGATGGAATGAAGGGTTGTATTGTAAATCATCAGTCCTGTCGCAGGAGAGGTGATGCCATTCATCTGCGTGGTGGTCATCCGGGGAGGCAGAAGACCCTTGCCTGTTGATTTCACATCCAACATCGCCGAATTATCAGGCGTGCTGTTGTCGGCATTGATGCCCACCTGTGCAAACAGGGCGCTGCAGACAATCAGAAGGAGGGCGATTATGGAAGATATTTTTTTCATCGTTCAGTTTTTAAGGCACCGCGCAGCAAAGCCGTCACTCTTGTAATACGATCCTCGGTACAAAGTCTCGTTGCCGGTGTTCAGGTTCCGGTACCATGCCTGGGTAGAATTATTATCAGAGGCAGCCCAGAAATCGCCATAGGTTGCCAGGAAAATAAAGCTTCCGCTCACATCCCGGTCGCCTGATGGCAGACCTGTAAACCCGCTTGAGTTGGTAGCGCCTGTATTTGGAGCGACCCAATGCACGGTGCCAGTTTCCTTCATCTTACCTCCTGCAATGCTGATTCCTCCAAGATAGACTGCCAGGCTGCTCCACTCTCCATCGAAAGGCAAATGCCATCCTGAAGGACAAATCCCCTGTACATTACCCATTGGCAATGAGTACCAGGAATTGGTGTTGGTTGCGCCATTCATATATTGAACCACTTCAGCCCATTGGTAAAGGCCGCCATATACATCGCAGTTGGCAGCAATGTTATTGTAGCAGTATTTTTCAATGATCCCGTTGTTGGTTTGATCCTGGCTTCCCAGGATCGCCGTTCCGATGTTCAGGTTTTCTGTCATCCAGCATTGCATCCCGATGATTACAGCGTTGTAGGTCTTCCCGCCATAACTAACAGAACCGCAGTTCTGACCGTCATGGTTGTTCCAGCTGTTCCATAAAGTTCCATCAAACCAGCAGATGGTGTTCAGTGTTGTATTGAAAATCATTAACCCTTCAGCGGGCAAAACAATGCTGTTCATCTGGGTTGTGGTCATACGGGGAGGAAGAAGTCCTTTGCTGGTTGATTTTACATCCATCATCGCCGAATTGTCCGGCGCACTGTTATCGGTATTTATGCCCACCTGTGCAAACACTGAACTGCTGAAAAGCAGAAATAATGTGAGAAGAAGATATATTTTATTCATGTTCCATTTTGTGATAAAAGGTGATTTTAACGCGCCCATCAATCCTTACAGCAGCGTACTGAGAAACCCCAATCCTTAGAGCCGTTTGTTCGGTATAAATCAGCAGCATCGTTGTTGATTTGCCTGGACCACACAGAAGCTAACCCGGTTTGCGAAGCCGATCCGAACATACCGAAAAGAGTAAGACTGAGGAAACTCCCATTATTGCGATAACCACCAGGCAATGCAGTGAAACCGCTCTCATTGGTGGCGCTTGTATTTGGTGCAGCCCAATGTGTGGTTCCCGTTTCTTTCATTTTCCCACCAGCGACGGGCTCTCCACCCAGGTAGGTCGAGAGGATGGTCCATTCTGCATCGGTCGGCAAATGCCAGCCTGACGGACAAATCCCCTGCACATTCCCTGACGGTACCGGATTCCATGAGGTTGTATTGGTTGCACCATTGAAGTATTGTACCATTTCCGCCCATTGGTATAACCCGCCATAAATGTCACAATTGGCTGTATTGTTATTAAAGCAATATTTCTCTATGACGCCGTTGTTGGATTGATCCTGGCTTCCAAGTATAGCAACGCCGAGGTCAAGGTTTTGTGTCATCCAGCATTGCTTTCCGATGATCACGGAATTGTAAGGCTTTCCAAAATAGGTCACCGAACCGCAGCTTCTGCCGTCGTGGTTGGCCCCTGTCTCCCAGGTGGTGCCATTAAACCAGCAGATCAGGTTCAATGTTGTATTGTAAACCATCAATCCTGCAGCAGGAGACAGGATGCCATTCATCTGGGTAGAGGTCATCCGCGGAGGAAGAAGGCCACTGATGGTCGATTTTACATCGAGCATCGCCGAATTATCCGGTTGGTAGCCATCGGTATTGATGGCTACCTGCGCAAACAACCTGCTGCTAATGACCAGAAACAATATAATAAATAAGGACTGAATTTTCATGTTTCACTTTTTTTCCTGGATGTCTTAGTTCCAACATCCTTCGTCAGATAAAAACAAATAGAACATAGTTTTAATTTTCCCTGAGGCACCGCAGTGTCATTCCGAATCCCGGCTGGTAGTCATACATTTGACTCTGGCCGCTGTAGAAGCCAAGGTACCATGCGTATCCATCGCCACCCTGGGTGCTGCTCCAGTAAAGGCCGTCTGACCCGCGATTC
>CAIKNA010000246.1 GCA_903828645.1 uncultured Bacteroidales bacterium | reverse complement strand
GAATCGCGGGTCAGACGGCCTTTACTGGAGCAGCACCCAGGGTGGCGATGGATACGCATGGTACCTTGGCTTCTACAGCGGCCAGAGTCAAATGTATGACTACCAGCCGGGATTCGGAATGACACTGCGGTGCCTCAGGGAGAATTGAGGTCATGCCTGACTGGCATGATTGAATTTTTATCACTCTAATAAATATGAAGCATGAAAAGAATCACTGTTTATTTTATCATGGTTTTACTTTCCGGCAATTCATTGATGGCGCAGATAGCTGTAAACGCCGATGGCAGCCTGCCCGATCCATCGGCCATGCTCGATGTGAAATCCAACGCCAGGGGCGTTTTGCTCCCCCGGATGACAATCGAACAGATTGCTGCCATTTCAACGCCTGCCAATGGGCTGGTGGTGTTTTGCATCACCGACAACAAGATTTACATCTATGTTTCAGGTGTAAATACCTGGAAGGAAATTCTGTACGGCACCGGGACCATCGCGCAATTTTCATGTGGTTCCTTCTTTACAATTGACCATGTGGCAGGGAGCGTTGCACCGGTATCCAAAACGGTTACGTACGGAACTGTCACAAACATCCCCGGCGAACCTTCAAAATGCTGGATCACCAGTAACCTTGGCGCCGATCACCAGGCGACAACTGTTGACGACGCCACAGAAGCCTCAGGAGGCTGGTACTGGCAGTTTAACCGCATGCAAGGGTACAAGCATGACGGAACAACCCGGACGCCCGGAACGCCGTGGCAGTGGCCTTTGGTTGAGAATTCCAACTGGCAACCCGTCAACGACCCGTGTACCATTGAACTTGGTGGCGGATGGAGGATCCCCACGGGCACCGAATGGAACAATGTTGATGCCGACGGGAACTGGACCAATTGGACCGGCCCCTGGAATTCAGGGTTAAAACTTCACGCCGGCGGATATCTGGATGGAACGAACGGGCTATTTGGCGGAAGAGGCGTATATGGCAATTTCTGGAGCAGTACAATGACAAACATTTATGAAGCCTCAGGGCTAAACATCGATCCTTCTTTCAGTTATACATTCAATGGTTTAAAGGCTTATGGAATTTCAGTTCGCTGTGTCAGAAACAACTGATAATCTGGTCATTTACATCTTGTGTCATTAAATATTTTTACTCAGCAAAAAATTGACCCATGAAAAAAGTACTCTTATTTTTTGTTTTTATTTTACTTTACAGCAGTGCATTGTTTGCCCAGGTTGCTGTAAACGCAGATGGCAGTCAGCCGGATGGCTCGGCAATGATTGACATGAAGTCAACCACCAAAGGCGCCCTGCTGCCCCGGATGACGCAGACTCAGATCTCGCTTATTGTCAATCCGGCCAATGGTTTGATCGTTTTTTGCACCACCGATAATAAATTTTACGCCTACATTGCCAGCGCCAATATGTGGAAGGAAATTTTGTATGGTGCCGGTTCACTGATGCAATTTTCCTGCGGATCTTACTTTACCATAAACCATGTGGCCGGCAATGTATCCCCGGTTTCCAAAACAGTTTCCTATGGAACTGTTACAAACATCCCCGGCGAACCCGGAAAATGCTGGATCACCAGCAATCTTGGCGCCGACCACCAGGCCTCCTCAGTCGATGATGCCACTGAAGGGTCAGCCGGCTGGTACTGGCAGTTTAACCGCAAACAGGGGTATAAACATGATGGTACGACCCGCACGCCCGATACGACCTGGCTCAGCAATATCAGCGAAGTTTCCGACTGGGCTCCAAACAACGACCCCTGCACCCATGAACTTGGCAGCAGCTGGCGAATCCCGACGTATAACGAATGGGCGAATGTTAATAACAACGGAGGGTGGACCAACTGGTACGGCCCCTGGAATTCAGGGTTAAAGTTGCATGCCGCAGGTTACCTCTATTGGGAAAGCGGCTGGATGAGCAACCGCGGCGTTTATGGCAGCAACTGGAGCAGCACGGGATCCAATGCGACATTCGGGTTTAACTATAACTTCAGGTCCGATTACAGCAGCATGGATGCCAATCTCAAATCCTACGGATGTTCGGTCAGGTGCCTGAGAGATGGCGGCACAGCATTGGTTCCTCCGACTGTTACCACCACACCCGTGATCAATGTCGCACAAACCACAGCCACCGGCGGAGGAAATGTAATGTCCGACGGAGGAGGAGCAGTAACTGCCCGCGGTGTTTGCATGGGTACATCCCCCAACCCGACGATTGCAGGAAGCCATACATCCGACGGGGGCGGAACAGGTGTATTTACGAGCACGTTGGGTGGTATGACGCCAAACACGGCATATTATGCAAGGGCATATGCTACAAACTGTGCAGGCATATCTTATGGAAGCCAGGTAACTTTTACAACCCAGGCTGTTTTTTCCTGCGGATCTTCCATAACAATTAATCATGTGGCAGGCGTTGTTGCCCCGGTTTCCAAAACGGTTAGCTATGGTACTGTTACAAACATCCCCGGTGAACCTTTGAAATGCTGGATTACCAGCAACCTTGGGGCCGACCACCCGGCAGCGTCCGTCGATGATGACACCGAAGCCTCTGCAGGCTGGTACTGGCAGTTTAACCGCAAACAGGGGTACAAACATAATGGTTCAACGGTAACCCCGTCATGGACAATATCCGCCATCAGTGAGAATTCTGATTGGGCAACAGCCAGCGACCCGTGTGCAATCGAGCTCGGGAGTGGCTGGCGGATACCAACTTATACCGAATGGAATAATGTTGATTCAATCGGAACCTGGTTCAACTATGACAGTGCCTGGAATTCGGGGTTGAAAATGCATGCCGCCGGCTTCCTTCATTTTGACAATGGTTCGCTGAATTTGAGGGGTGTTTTCGGTTACTATTGGAGCAGCACGCAATATGATGCAACCTCCGCAGGGTTCCTGTTCATCAGCGGCAATTACAGCGGCCTTGCATATGACCCCAAGGCGCTCGGCTTTCCCGTTCGATGCCTCAGAAACAATTGATAACCCTCCTGCCGGTATGCAAATTAGATTTTTCAAAAACAAATAAAACATAAAGCCATGATAAAAGTACTTTTTTCAAACATTATCCTGTTGTTCTTAAACAGTATGTTATTCGCCCAGGTTGCCGTAAATACCGATGGCACTGCTTCGGACAATTCAGCGATGCTGGATGTGAAATCCACCACAAAGGGTGCTTTGCTTCCCAGGATGACACAGGAGCAGATTTATGCGATCTCAAATCCTGCCAATGGATTGGTGGTGTTCAATACCAGCGACAACAAGTTTTACACCTATATTTCAGGCGCCGGTCTCTGGAAGGAGATCCTTTACGGACCGTCATCGATCACGCCAAATTGCGGAACTTTTACAATTAACCATGTGGCAGGTGCCGTTGCGCCGGTTTCAAAAACTGTCGTTTATGGCACAGTTGCAGGCATTCCCGGCGAGCCCTCAAAATGCTGGATTACCAGCAATCTTGGCGCAGATCACCAGGCTACATCTGTCGATGATGCTACGGAAGCTTCGGCAGGATGGTACTGGCAATATAACCGCAAACAGGGGTACAAACATGACGGGACGACCAGGACCCCTAACAGCACCTGGATAACCCCAATCAATGAAAACCTCGACTGGCAGGCTGCCAACGACCCCTGTACCCTGGAACTTGGCGGCAGCTGGCGGTTGCCGATGCATTTTGAATGGACTAATGTTAATGTGGGTGGCGGCTGGACAAACTGGGACGGCCCCTGGAATTCCGGATTGAAACTTCATGCAGCCGGGAACCTTCAATACAACGATGGAACGCTCTCGAGCCGGGGTGCAACTGCCAACTATTGGTCGGGTGACCAGCATAGCGTGACACACGCATGGACACTGAACTTCAACAGTATCAGTATTTTAATAAATAATCCCGACAAATCGTACGCATTTCCCGTTCGTTGCCTGAAAGACAATTGATAATTGAGCTTCAATTTAACACGTAAGCAAAAAAAGTAATGATGAGAAAACTTTTCATGCTGTTTTTCCTTGGATGGTCTGTTTTGGCAAGCGCCCAGGTTGCAGTAAACACCGATGGTACTGCCCCTGATGCTTCAACGATGCTCGATGTGAAATCAACTTCACGGGGCGTATTATTTCCAAGGATGACAGAGGCTCAGATTGCTGCAATTCCATCGCCTGCCAACGGATTAATGGTGTTCAGTACCACCGGCAATAAGTTTTACACCTACATTTCAAGCGCCAATATGTGGAAGGAGATTTTGTATGGCACCGGAACTATTGCACAATTATCCTGCGGTTCCTCCTTCACCGTCAACCATGTGGCCGGAGCTGTAGCACCAGTTACCAAAACAGTCACTTATGGTACTGTCACGAACATCCCCGGTGAACCTTCAAAATGCTGGATTACCAGCAATCTTGGAGCAGATCACCAGGCAGACTCAGTGAACGATGCCACCGAAGCCTCAGCTGGCTGGTACTGGCAGTTTAACCTTAAACAGGGATATAAACATGATGGGATCACCCGCACTCCCAATACTACCTGGATATACCCCATAAGTGAAACTTCAGACTGGATAACAGCCAACGACCCATGCAGCATCGAGTTAGGCACCCTATGGCGTGTCCCGACTTATACAGAATGGTCTAACGTTTACAATACCGGAGGCTGGACTTCATGGTCCGGCCCGTGGGCTTCCGGCTTGAAACTCCATGCCGCAGGGCGCCTTCCCTACAACACTGGTGTGCTGATACTTCGAGGCATAACCTGCTTCTACTGGAGTAGTGTGCAGGTCAGTACTGTTCACAGCTGGGGCCTGCAAATGAACAGTAACTTCAGCGAAGTGTACAGCATCACCAAATCGTACGGCTTCTCTCTCCGCTGCGTTAAAGACAATTGACAATTAGATTATTCATACACCCTGAAACAAAACAGAAATTTTATGAAAACAACAACAAACAATAAAGTATCAGCGATCTTCGCAGCCCTTTGCTTATTTGCCTCGGGACAATCCCCGGCCAGGGCCGATAACGTGATCACCAGCGGAACCACTTTCAAAGTAATCGCCGGCACCACGGTGGTTTCCACAGAAAACCTGGTGGTAAAAAGCGGGGCAACCCTCGATAATGCCGGTATGCTGATCCTGAAAAAGGATCTTACCAACGAAAATGCCGCACCCAATTCAATCGGGTCGGGAACGGCAGAATTTTCGGGGACAACAAACCAGACCGTCGGGGGTCAGAACATCATTCAAAACCTCACGGCCAACAATGCCTCCGGGGTTACCATTGGCGGGAATACCCGCGTGAACGGAGTTCTGGCTTTAACCAATGGAAAAGTCACTCTTTCAGGCAATTTGCTCCTGGGATCATCCGCCGCCATTACAGGCACGCCGTCGGCTTCCGTAATGATCATCGTAACCGGACCAGGTGAACTTCGCAAAGAGTTCCCTTCGGGATTCACAGGCGCCTTTACCTATCCCGTCGGCGATGATACCGGCACCCCGGAGTATTCGCCGGTTACCCTGACCTTTACCGGCGGTACCTTCGGATCGGGCAATTATACCGGTGTGGGCCTGAAGAACACCGCATACCCCGATCCCAGCATCACGGGCAATTACCTGAACCGCTACTGGACCATCACCCAGTCGGGGATCACCGGCTTCACCTGCAATGCAGCATTTCAGTATGTTGCCGCGGATGTGACCGGCACTGAAAGCGCACTGTCATGCACCAAAGTAAACCCGGCGCCATGGGTCGCCTACGCGTTAACGAATGCCGCAACCCACCTGTTGACGGCACTGGGATTAACCTCTTTCAGCACGTTCACCGGGGTGAAAAGCGCCGCGCCGCCGGCAAACCAGGAACTGGCGAACATCACCATTCCCGCCGGGATATCAACCTGTTATGATGCCACGCAAATACTCACCGTGGCCGGAAACGGAAACACCTTTCTTGTTGACAATGGCGGGAATGTTACCCTTGTGGCAGGTAGTGAAGTCATCCTGCTTGCAGGAGCAAAAGTAAACAGTGGCGGGTATCTTCATGGATATATCACCCACAATGGGATTTATTGCGGTACACCATTTAATCCAGTGGTTGCCAGCGTTCTGAAAGAGGATGCCCCTGGTGCAGAAACAACGGTTAAGAACCAGTTTATCAAGGTGTATCCCAATCCCACCGCAGATCTTGTTATTGTTGAGTTGCTGGGAACGGATGCAAATACAGTGGCCAGTGTTACGGTTTACAGCATGCAGGGTGGCCAGCTCCTACAAAAAACAATGAATGGCGAAACCAAACTGCAATTCTCCTTATCGGGCAGGCCGGTTGGCATGTACATGGTGCATGTGCAGTCGGGCGACCGGTCGGAGATAGCCAAGGTGGTTAAAAATTAGTTGAGAATTTTGAAGCATTTAACATCCAGCATCGCTGAAGTATGAAAAAAGGATCCTTGTATATCTTTATCCTGGTGCTTTACAGCAGTCTTGTATATTCGCAGGTAGCCGTCAACACCAGCGGCAGCCCGCCAGATCCTTCAGCAATGCTGGATGTAAGTGCAACCAATCGTGGATTGCTGATCCCGCGGATTTCAACCGCCGCCCGTGACCTGATTCCCTCTCCCGCGCAAGGTTTGCTGATATATAACACGACCGCAAACCGGTTTGACTATTACAACGGGAGCTTCTGGTATCAGCTGGAAACCACTTTCATCTCTTCGGCAGCCGGAACACTCAGCCCCGGAGGAGGTGTTTCCATCAATGCCGCGCCCGATGTGCTGCCCGATAATTCTGCGATGCTCGACATCAGCAATCCCGCAAGGGGTGTTTTATTTCCGAGGATTTCAACCTCATCACGTGATGTAATTCAATCACCCGCCACCGGGTTGATCGTTTATAACACGGATGCCAATCTGCTGAACTATTACAACGGGACCCAATGGATCTCCTTATGCTCTGTTTCCACAGGAACTGCCGGCGCCGGGGGAAGCCAGGCCGCGATAGGGATGGCTGTAAACACGGGTAATCTGGCTTCCGACCCTTCGGCGATGCCGGATGTCTCTTCAAACGAAAAGGGTGTTCTTATCCCACGGTTGACAAATCAGCAGCGCGATCTGATCCTTCCGGTAACAGGTCTGGTCATCTACAATTCCACCTCCAAT
>CAIKNA010000245.1 GCA_903828645.1 uncultured Bacteroidales bacterium | reverse complement strand
GACTACATCTTCAGGTTTGCAGTTAACTCGGTGAACGGCATTAAAAACAGCTATGGTGGACAGATGCGGAAACATGATGCATCGCCGGAATTTTATCCCCTGCCTGAACGGTTGAGAAAGGTCCAGGATGCTGATGCCTTATCAGAAGCAGTAAAGAACAACCGGAAACGGCTTTCTTTTCAGTGCATTACAATGGGTACTGGTTTTATATAGACCGGGGGGATTATACATCAAAGGCCATGTTCTCTTTTATTCTGATATTAGGTTCATTAACTGAAACCAATGAGGAGAAATCAACACCTCTAATTACGATTCCGACCCGTTAAAACTTTCCCTCTTTAATCTGTTTATCTACAATGATAAGGAATACCCAAACATAGGTATTGTATCTGGTTCAAACTGAATGTACTTTTGAATGGCATTAGATTATGCTCTCCGAAGAAATAATTATAATTCGAATCATTATAATAATTATTACCATGGCGGCGGATATGGCAATACAACTGTGGTTGTGAATAATAATAATTATAACAATTACGATAACACCAGGAATACATCCAATACCGTGACCCATAATAATGCGAATGGCAATTACAATGGTAACAATGCCAATAATGCAAACAGATTAAAGCAATCCCTGTTTCATAAGGTTAAAAATCAATGCTCCCATGGATTGCCCGCCTGCCTTGGATAAAATATTTTTCCGATGGGTATTGACGGTATGGATGCTGACAAATTTTTTTTCAGCAATTTGCTCACTGTTCAGCCCGGAGGCAATCAGTTTGATGAGCTCAAATTCATGGTCCGAAAAAGGAACTCCCAGCGAAAGCAATGCATCATCCGGATACCTGTGAAGAGACAGATCGTTTCCAATGTAATAATGATACCCGTGTTTTCTCTTTTTAAAGGAGTCGATATTGGTGAGAATTGTGAGGAGGAAGGTTGATTTATATGGGATGGTGCTGTAAAAGAAGTACAATTGGAAGAGAAGATCAGGATATTCCCCGTAAAGGTTCCTTATCCTGATGTTGATTGATAATAAACCTTTTCCCTTCCCGGCCGCAAAAAAATCATTTGCAAGGCTGTACATCTTTGCCCTGCCCAGGCTGTGTTTGTTAAAATCTTCGGGATGTGTGGCTTCCATGAAATGGTAAGCGGTAAGATTTTCCGGCTTGATCCCGATCATCTCATAGCTTCTGTTGCTGGCCCAGATGATTTTTGATTCGATCACGTCACCAATGAAAAAAAACTGATTTTTTTGTTCCGTCAACTCCTCAAGATCAACGATCAACGGATCACTACGATCAATCCCCTGGTATCCAACCGGCGCATAGGTTTCTATGAACTTGAAAAACAAGTCATAATCAGCGGAACTGTTTTTCATACTGACGGTTTATCTGGATGGCTGAGGCCACTGCAAAGGAAAGGAAAAATAAACAAATAACAATTTTATTATTAGAACCGAATACCCATATATAGGTATTGCGTACACAATGATGTATCAGTATCTTTGACATAACCTAATCAAAAAACAAAAACCATGAAAAAAGCAAATTTACTACTTGCAACGATGTTGCTGGCATTGTCTGTGGCAAGTTTTGCCCAGCCAGATATGAAAGAAACCGTTGCCATGATCAAAACCAACCTGCTCCAGAGCAAGGAAAAGGTTAAACAGTATGCCTGGATTGAAACCACGAAGACCTATATCAAAGGTGAACTGAAATCGACGAAACAAAATCAGTGTTATTACAGTGTTGACGGACAACTCACAAAGGTGGCCACAGGTGCGAGCGAGCAGGCAAAAACACCCGGAGGGTTGAGAGGCAAGATTGCTGCCGGCAAAAAGGAGGAGATGGCTGATTATATTGCCAAAGCGGTAGAGAAAATAAAGGCCTATCTGCCTCCTGCCGGAGAAAAGATACAACAGATTTATGGTGCAGGAAAAGTTTCCATTCAAATCCTCGAACCGAATAAAAAATTCAAACTCAGTTTTCCGGATTATATGCTGCAGGGTGATGTACTCGCCATCTCCGTTGACAAAACGGCCCAAAAGCTGATGGCATTGAATGTCAGCACTTACATTGATAAACCTGAAGATAAAGTGGTTTTTGACGTAACATATAAAGATCTTCCCGATGGGACACAATATCCTGTTACGACCTCATTGGTTGCAGCCGCAAAGGACCTGAAGATTGTAATTGAGCAAAGTGGTTTTAAAAAAGGAGCAGGATTATGAAAAGATTTTTTATCCCATTGTTGTTGACAGCATTGCTATATGCCTGCAACAACCAGCCTAAAAAGGAAGACGTTGCAACAACCGGAGCAGGTGATCAGCTTGACCGTACCGTACTTCCCATTAAAGAGCCTAAGCGGCAATCTTTCACCGAATTGGATGTGCGCAAAGCAACTGCGCCGCCACGTTTTCATGTTACAGCGCCCAAAGGTGCGCCCAATGTCGTGGTTATTTTAATTGACGACATGGGGTTTGGGGTTTCCGAAGCTTTTGGCGGTCCTGTAACGACACCTAACATGGACAAACTTGCTGATAACGGTTTAAAATACAATCGTTTTCACACCACTGCTCTTTGCTCGCCTACACGGGTGGCATTGCTTACAGGTTATAACCATCATAGCAACAACATGGGGTGTATTGCGGAATGTGGTACGACTTTTCCCGGAAATACCGGGGTAAGGCCTCAATCAATTACCCCAATGGCTGAGGTGCTTCGCCAGAATGGTTACAATACAGCAGCCTTCGGAAAATACCATGAAACACCACCCTGGGAAATTTCAAACTCAGGACCGCAGGACCGCTGGCCAACCCGTTCAGGGTTTGAAAAGTTTTACGGTTTCATCGGCGGTGAAACCAATCAGTATGCGCCATTGATCTATGATGGAGTCACCCAGGTTGAAACGCCTGAAGATCCGAATTATCACTTTACCACCGACATGACCAACCAGGCCATTTCATGGGTTAGGTACCAGCAGGCATTGTCGCCGGATAAGCCTTTTTTCATGTATTATGCACCCGGAGCAACACATGCTCCGCATCATGTTCCTAAAGCATGGGCTGAAAAATACAAAGGGAAATTTGACCAGGGTTGGGATAAGTTGCGTGAACTGACGTTGGAACGCCAGAAAAAACTGGGCATTGTTCCCGAAAATACAAAACTTGCACCAAAACCTGCTGCTATCAAAGACTGGGATAAACTTTCAACCGACGAAAGGAAACTGTTTACCCGCCAGATGGAGGTCTATGCCGGATTTGCCGAACAGACGGATTATGAGGCCGGAAGACTCCTTGCAACTATTAAAGACCTTGGAATCATGGATAATACCGTCATCATATTTATAGCCGGCGACAATGGTGCAAGCGCTGAAGGGCAGATGAACGGCATGTACAGCGAAATGACCTATTTCAATGCAGTACAGGAAACCGTTCCTGATATGTTAAAGCATTATGACGACTGGGGCGGACCGGGCACCTATCCTCATTTTTCCGCAGGGTGGGCTGTGGCAATGGATGCACCATTCTCCTGGACCAAACAGGTTGCCTCCGATTTTGGAGGTACACGGAATGGCATGATCATTCAGTGGCCTTCAGGGATCAAAGGTAAAGGAGAATTGCGCTCGCAGTTTGGCCATGTCATTGATATTGCGCCTACCATTTATGAAGTGACAAAGATCCCGGCTCCAAAAATGGTCAACGGGATTGAACAGGACCCGATTGAAGGGACCAGCCTGGCCTATACCTTTAATGACGCCAAAGCAGCCGAGCAGCATAAAGTGCAATATTTTGAAATGTTTGGCAACCGGGGAATTTATGAGGATGGCTGGTATGCCCGTACCATACATCGCGCTGCATGGGAAATGAAAGTACGTGCTCCCCTGGCAGAAGACAAATGGGAACTCTACAATACCAGTGAAGATTTCAGCCTGGCCAACGACCTGGCAGGTCAGAACCCTGACAAACTCAAGGAGATGCAGGGATTGTTTTTGAAAGAGGCCGGGAAATACCATGTCCTGCCGCTTGACGACCGGCTGTTGGAAAGAACCAATGCCGAGTTGATGGGCAGACCAACCGTGATGGGCAACAGAAATACCGTAACCTACGGAGAAGGAATGAAGGGAATGGGGGTTGACATATTTATCGATCTGAGAAACAAATCCTACACCATCACTGCCGAAGTTACTATAGATGCCAATGGAAATGGAGTAATTGTTTGCCAGGGCGGGCGGTTTGGTGGGCTCTCATTTTATCTGAAAAACGGGAAACCGGCCTTTACATACAATTACCTGGGGATGCAATCAACGCAGATCATTGCTGCCACGGCACTAAAACCGGGCAATTACAAATTGGTCTACGACTTTAAGTATGATGGCGGAGGAATGGGAAAAGGAGGAGTTGGTACAATTACCGTAAATGGTAAAAAGGTTGCCGAAGGCAGGATTGAAAAGACACAGCCCGGCATATTTTCGGTTGATGACCTGGCAGATGTTGGCCTTGATGAAGGTACTCCTGTAGCCGATTATGGCAAATCTTCAAAATTCAACGGTAAAATTGATTACGTAACAATTGAACGGAAAAAGTAGTCCTCCCGACACCCAGTCACCTCTCCCCTTCAAGGGGAGAGGCCTTGGGTGACGGAGAGCAGGAAATTTTCATGCATCAATACAGAGAATATGTGCTTATGAAACAATCTTTGCTGATAATGCTGGTCATTTCCCTCATGACCATTCAGGTCTCCGGCCAGGTCTATACAAATAAGATAGCAGGTGTTAAAAATCTTGGACTTAAAGACAGCCTGGAGAAGCAGCCATATCCATATGCAGTACCGTTTTGGATTGTAATATATATGCATAACTGATGAATACCTTTTTGCGATGAAATCTATAATTGACAATTATGCGCTGTTTTTCAACTTCATTGATCAATACCTCCCGGGTGGATTTAAGGATATTGACCGCCCTGATCCATTGATCGTGAAGCTTGAAGAAATGACAGAAGCCAATAACCAGTTCTTCTCTGTTTTCGATCTTCTTCAAATGAAATTTATATATACAAGCCGGCGAAGCAAGGAGATTATAGGAGTTGAATCTCCTGATTTCAACTTTTCTGTATTTAATAAATCAATGCACCAGGAAGATCTTATATGGTTCAACATCGTGCAGGGAAAATTATTCAACCTGGGACATCAGATTTTTATGGACAAGTCGGGGACTGCATTGGTTTCAACCAACTTCAGATTTATTAATTCAATGGATGAAGTGATTAATACCCTGTTTCAAAGTTATTTGTTCTTTACTGAAGTTCCTTATAAAACAGTCTTCGTTTTAAAGGTAATGACCGACATTTCATGGTTTAAGAAAGCAACCCCCGGGTATCATTTCTACCAGGGGAATGATCCCTATTATTTTCGGTATCCCGATGAACAACTTTTGTCAAAAGGGAATGTCTTTTCTAATTTTTAACAGCACATGCGCCGAAACAGTTTCAGGTTTCCCGTCACCACCCTTGCCGGCAGTTCGATTAAGAATATCGCTGCCATGCATAATATACACCATGTTGATCCGGAGTACCGTTTAAAGTTCATGCTTACCTGTTTTGTGGCTGGAATCCTGGAACCATTAAACCTGGCCGAACGATTATTGTGGCAAAAACGCATCCGGGATCACCGGTTACAAAACCCTCCAGTGTTCATCATCGGTTTCTGGCGCAGTGGTACCACACTGCTGCACAACCTCTTATGCCAGGATCCTGAAGCAGCGTACACCACCACGTTCCAGACCGTTTTCCCGAACCTGCTCCTTACCCAATCGTGGTGGCTGAAACCATTGATAAATCACCTGCTCCCGGCCCAAAGGCCATATGACAACATGAGCATGGACATGGATTTCCCGCAGGAGGAGGATTTCGGACTGATGAACATTCAGCCCTCCACGATCTACAAATTTTTCCTGTTCCCTGCCGAGTTTGACCGGATCATCGACCATGAATTATTTACCGGAAAGCTTGCGCCTCATTTATTATCCAAGTGGCAGGAAGCCTATCGTGGAATGATCGCAAAAGCTGTTTTCAATACAGGAGGTAGCCGCTATGTCGGGAAAAACCCTTGCCACCTTACAAGGATAGGCTTGATCAGAGAGATGTTCCCCGACGCAAAGTTCATTTTCATTCATCGGCATCCATACAAAGTAATCGAATCGCTTTACCATTTCATTCTGTCGGTATATCCCGGAGTTCAACTGCAGGATGTTCCCACTGACTTTTCGCGCAGAAAAGTGGTGAACCTTTATAAAAGGGCCATGGATGCGTACTTTCGTGACCGCGACCAGATCCCCGCATCGAATCTTATTGAATTGAATATGGATGATTTTGTGAGGCATATTCCCGGGAATCTGAAAGAGATCTATGATAAATTCGGGTTGGGTGATTTTAATAAGGTTTCATCTAGGTTCAACCAATACCTGGAAAAAAATCCTGCTCCAGAGCATAAACCCAAACCCCCGGCACTGGAGACGATCAGCCTGGTGGATCATTACGCTTCAGGAATTATGCAGAAATTAGGATACAGTAGGAATACTGCTTTTGCTTCCGCATCGCAGAACCCTGGCAAATTATTTCAATTTGTTCCAACAAAAAAGCTACAGAAGGTTTTATGAAATTGATAGCATTAAAATCTATTTTCGCATATATTAATGGTAACATGAGAAACCTGAAGGCCGCATTAGCGTTTATAATGATATGTGTACCGTTCACCATGTGGGCACAGAACAAAGACGGCTCCATCCATATTCCGGATACACTGGAAGTTGCATATGTTAGAATTACCGGGGTTGAAATCACCGGCAATAAACTGACCAAGCCGCAAATCCTTGTGCGGGAATTGGATTTCAAAATCGGTGACAGCCTGGCGACTTTTCAGAAAGGGAAAAGTGGCAATTTCAATGACCGGAATTTTTACCCGGGCGATTCGAGTGAGTTGCGCCTCCGTATGAATTACAGCCGCGAAAACCTGATCAATGCCAAACTGTTTCTCACCGTTGACCTTTCGTTAAAACGGGTTAAGGATAACGATTATACCCTGCTGATCGAAGTCGTGGAGCGTCACTACTGGTGGCTTTTCCCAATCCCGAAACTCAATGCCCCGAATTTCAATGAATGGATCCGGGATATTGATTGGTCATACCTGAGTATGGGGCTGTTCTTTAGCCATAACAACCTGTTCGGGCTCAATCACCAGACGTCTGTGATCGCGCTTGCCGGAAAAACCTGGGCCATTGCAGTAGGCTACAAGATTCCCTGGGTCGGAAAAGGAAAAAAGGTCGGATTGACAATGACTGCCGGTTACACCAACATGTATTACGTTGAATATGCCTCGGTCGAAAATAAACGACAGATGCTCTATGCGCCCAACAGTTCCCGGGTGGCCAAACTTGGTGCGAAGCTCACCCTCCGGCCAGGCCTGTACAATTATGGAACAATAAAACTTACCGGAGAATATATCAGGGTCTCCGACTCAGTGATAAAACTCGACTCCAATTACCTGGCCGGAAATAAAAAATCGAACTTATCACTTAGTCTTTATGCCGATTACTATTACGATTCACGCAACAGCCATTCTTACCCGTTGAAAGGGAACATGCTCCGGGTCTTCGTCAACAAGATCGGACTGGGTCTCGTTTCAAAAGATGTTGACCTTTTCTATTACGGGGTCGATTTTCACTTTTATCAAACCATCAGCCGGAAATGGTATGTGGCTGAAATGTTCAAGGCAGAAAATGCATCCGGTGAAAACGCCCCCTACTATTACCAGCTTAACATGACCGACGGGAAAGATTTCATCCGTGGGTTTGACCTCTACACACTTAAGGGCGACCAGATGTATTTTACCAGGAATAACATTAAGTTCGAACTGATCAAGCCAAGCATCAAAAAAGTCAAGGAGGGGCAGGAAAAAAACAAGTTCAAGGCCCTTCAATATGCATTTTACCTGAATGCTTTTGCCGATGCAGGCTATATAGTCAACAAATTCACCGATGTAAATCCATACAACAACAAATTTCTCTTCAGTTGGGGATTGGGGGTGGATTTTGTGACCTATTACGACCTGGTGATCCGGTTTGAATATGCCTTTACATCAATCCATACAAATGGGTTCTTTTTTGGATTCGGCATGCCCATTTAAAATGATTTGAAAATTTGCCGATTTTATGATTTGAAAATCAAGAAAAACAAACATTTGATTTATGAAAAACCTTTTATTTATACCCCTTCTTCTATTATATTCCCTGCTTGCATCAGCTAGTTTAAATGCTCAGAAGGCTGATTCAACAGGAAAATCCGTTAGTCCCGGATCTGATACCATTAGCGCAAAACCTGAGAAGGACTGCAAGCAGCAAGCCATAGGCGACCTATTCAGAAAGAAAGAGAAAGCGCCGAAAGCGCCAAAGAAATTCATGGCGCTGGTACTGCCGAATATCAGTTCCAATCCCTCCAATGGTTTTTTGCTGGGAGTAGGAGGAACTTTTGGCTGGTACATGGGCCCGCGGGAAAATACCCGGGTCTCCTCTGCCCCTTTCACAGTGGCTATTACTTCAAAAAAACAACTGATTACCTTTGTAAAATCGAACATCTATACAAAGGAGAATAAATTTTTCCTGCAGGGCGACTGGCGGTTTTACATTTACAGTCAACCAACTTATGGATTGGGGACAAACGCACCCGAAACAGGCAACCTGCCGAATGAGATTCACTGGTCAGGGGAGGGTGGAACAAAGGATTCATTGTCATTTCCGATGAAATTCAATTATGTGAAGTTCAGCGAGATTGTGAACATGAAAATCAAAGAGAATTTTTACGCCGGCATCGGGTATCATTTTGATGACTATTATTCCATTAACGATGAAAAACTTAACCTCGATACCATCCCCAAATTAGTGACCCCTCATTCAGTTTATTCAGATACCAACCAGTATAGCAGGGTACATTACATTTTGTCGGGATTGAGCGCCAATGTTGTTTACGACAGCCGCGACAACCAGGCCAATCCCTACAAGGGCATTTATGCCAACATCAACTACCGGTATAACTTCAAATTCCTGGGAAGCGATCAGAATGCATCAGAGCTGTGGATGGAATTCAGGACCTACGTGGGACTGTCGAAAAAGAAACCCAGGAACCTGATCGCTTTCTGGACATTTGGCGATTTTAACCTTACGGGTGATCTTCCCTATATGACGCTTCCTTCCATTGGAGGGGATCAGCGAGCACGGTCGGGCAGGGGATATGTCAACGGGCGTTTTCGCGGGAAAAACCTGGTTTATGGTGAAGTTGAATGGCGGTTCCCAATCTGGCCCTGTTCAAATATTATCGGGGGCGTATTGTTTGCCAATGCAACCACAACGGATAATCCTACCCGCAATGTTGCATTGTTTCAATATATACAACCGGCAGTCGGCTTCGGCATCCGGGTAATGGTCAATAAATACTTCAGGACGAACATCAACCTCGACTTTGCCATCGGGCACCAATCGCAGGGATTCTATTTTTCGGGGCAGGAGACATTTTGAGTTGTCAGAACCTTTGGGAAGTCTAAGGGAGGGGATGTGGAACACGTCATATTGAGCATAAGAAATCCAACCCATGGCAGGTTTGTACAAAAAATCAGGGTCTTCCAGAAAATGGTTAAGCCCTTATGCGATGAGTATAAATTTATAAGATTTTACCCGTTATTGATTTAAAGAGTCTGACAGGAGAGATTGTTTTGTTGACAATTGCTCCTTTTTTGTTGATATCAGTTGGATTTTGTGTCACCCAGACAATGACTATCCCAGTCCCCATTGGGTTTTAACACATTTTTCAAGTATTTTCAGTGATTAAGTTGCTTTTTGGGATTTTTTGGACAATGCCATTCGTTTGCCCATCAGCACAGCATTGGCGGTCATGAAACCGAAGAAGATCCAAAGGATCCCGGTCTTCTGATTACGGGCTTTGATTTTATCAAGGAGGTAGTGGTTCTTTTCGTTGCCAAAACTGCCTTCCAACACGGTACCCCATTGTTTTCCAAGTTCCTTGCGCATTGCTGATGCCTGATCAGCGTATGCACCCGGTCTGCCCTTGCGTGTGCTCTATATATGGTTTCCAATACCCGGCAAATTGCGATTGGAGTTTGTCAATGTCTAGGTACCGGGACAGGTACATCCTCCAGGCCGGCACCAGGTTCAGGTCTTTGATCCTGCTTGTTCCCGGGTGGATGCCGCAGAACAATTGCATAGTCCAGTCAGCATTGAGCCGTCGGGGTTCTTTTTTGATATTTTGCATCGACTATGTTAATAATAATCAACTAGTTGAAATTTTCAGAAAGACCCTGAGTCAAACCTATGCTTCGGTCAGAAAGGCAGGCGCTTTTTGTGCTAAGCATTAAAAAACGGATGATCATTCAACTTCAAGGCATTCTCCTGTAAGATATATGGTGTCGGTATCCTCTTTTTGAACCTTAAACCCTCGTGCCCTGTGTTCCTGATTTGTGGTCAATTTATCTTCATTGGCCTCATTCATCAGGTGCTTGACCCGCCTGACATGTGATCGGATCGTATTCGGTTTAAGATTCGCTGCTTTCAGGTAATCCGTAAACTTGATATAGAAATCTTTACCGGTGGTGTCGAATGTCACAATTGTGCCGGTATTTTTTTGAAACGTTTCCAAGTGGTTTTTGATCCCAAAAATGTTGAATATGGTTCGCAGATACTTTGTTCCTGTATCGTGCCTGGAGTATGGGGATGTATTCTACCAGGGAAGTCTTGTTTGAAATATCGACATCTTTTCTCCCGGCAAACACCTGGTAGGCTTCCCTTATCTCCAGGCTTTTCTTCTTCACATCCTCCTTGGATATTTTTGCGCCTTTCGGGAATAGTTCGTCATACATGTTCAGCAAAAAACTGTTGACATCCCGAAGATGTTTATTGGTTTCGATGTAATCCTGTTTTGGCTTGATTATCTGATTCGTACCAACTTGCTTGATGCTGTCAAAACAAAGAAAATCTATTCGGAGGTTGAACAACGGATGAGATTGTTCAATGCGATAAAATCAACGATGAAGATACATAAACATTGGGGGTAAAAATTGTGAAATCTGAAATCTGAAATCTGAAATCTGAAATCTGAAACTTCCTTGACCCCAGAAATTCCTTTTGATCCCAAATGACTTCATACGTGACCAGGATGTCAAATATGTTCAATATATAAAAAACAAAGCACTGATAAACAGTGCTTTGTGGCGGGAGTGAGGGAGTCGAACCGCCTCAGGTGTGTATTGATTTTACTGATGTTTCCGGATGTCGGTCGGGTGTTGTGGCAACTTCTTGGCCGGGTTTTTTAACAGTTTTTAAGCTGACCTGAATGGGTCAGGGGTTCTGTGCTTTCCGATATCATATCCTTTCCGAAATATCAATACGTGTAAGGCAAATTAAGTAAATTTACAAAGGATAATCAAACAGCAAGTAATTATTAGATGTGTTGAACTCTGATTTGATGGAACATTGTTTACCTTTGCTGTTATAATTAGGTTCATGATGGTATCCGAAGGAAACAAAATTACGGAAATTAAAAAGGTCATCAGCAATTTTTTACCTGAATCTGAGGTGATCATGTTTGGCTCCAGGGCAAGAGGGGACAATCAAATCAATTCCGATTATGATTTCCTGGTTGTTTCCAAAGACCCCATGGATGATCACCAGCGCCTGCACTTTCAGGCACTCATCAGAAAGTCACTTGCCAAATTGTGCATACTTGCTGATATCATTATCCAATCCAGAAACGATATTGAAGCAAAGAGCAACCTTCCTGGCCATATTGTGCGATCAGCGATGAAGGAAGGAGTATATGTATGAACGACGAATTAAAGAGATACGTTCAACAATGGATTGAAAAAGCAGATGAGGACCGGTTGGTTGTTCATCAATTGCTGGAGGCCGATTCAATCGCCCGGGGTACCATGGGGTTTCATTGTCAGCAGGCCACTGAAAAATATCTCAAAGCTTACCTGATTTTTCATGGAATTGAGCCTGAACGAACGCATAATCTGGAATTCCTCCTGCAACGTTGTGCTGCAATTGATGCCAGCTTTTCTGAAATTGATCCCCTGAATCTTACCGATTATGGTATTGAGGTCAGGTATCCTGGTGATTTTCTTGAGCCTTCCTTTATGGAAATTAATGAGCTGATGCTCATCGTCAATCAAATCCGGGAAAAAGTTATGTCCCGGATTGCTGGTTAAAGTTAATAATCCCAAAGACATTTTAATCATTGTTTAATTCATCATCATACTCAGGTTTATCTTGATGATGAAGCTTTTACAATAAACTTCACATCCCCTAAAAAGGTTCTTTAAAAATGTAATAGCAGCCATAGCTCTGCTGAAGGGATCGGCTACAATATTTTCCCATCTTTTATATTGCACTTTTTAAACCACAACTTAACTTTCGGCCAAAGGCTATATTTTTGAACCATTTCCTTTCCAACCAGCACTGCACCGAACCAAAAGATATTCGTTGCAGCAAAAATAACCGGATAGACAATAGCATATTGTGTCAGGGTCAGTTTAAAAAAAGGAAGGATCAGGATCACTCCCCAAAGGATCCAGGAAAAGAGGATAAGGGAAATTCCAAGAATCCGGGTAAATTTATACTTAATTTAATAGGGTACTGTGCATCAAAGATATGTAAACATATCTGCATTTCTATATTTCCCCACTCCTTGCTCTCCAAATCTCAAATAAAGTTTCAGTATTATACTTTATTATTTCTCATTGCGTTTAAAAACTAATCTCTTAAATCATAACAAAAATGATCAAAGTTATTTTGCCCTTACTTTTGTTTGACCATGGCTGACAATTATACCATTGAAGATTTCATTTTCCTCTCGCAGGGAATAACCCGAAAAACAACTGATTGTCAAGGAAATACTGGAACGTTATTTGCGGTCAATAACCGCGGTGTTTGCTATTTTGGCTGGTGCCCTCTGAACTTTTCCAGTCAAGGGTGCCGGTTTTTTTTATCGATAAACTGGCATTTCAGTGCCAAAATTATTCATTTAAATATTCAAGATCATGAAGTCAATTGTATTTTTTTTAGCCTGTTTCCTGATTACAGGCAAAGTTGGGCATACACAGGTAGCCATCAACACCGATGGTTCATTGCCTGACACTTCAGCAATGCTGGATGTTAAAAGTGATTCGCTGGGACTGCTGATGCCCAGGATGACCCTGCAGCAGCGGGATCTGATTCTCCTTCCCGCCACCGGCCTGATGATCTTTCAAACCGATTCCAATCCGGGTTTCTATTATAACGCCGGCACACCGGCTGTACCAATCTGGTCCAATGTTGGCAATACCGGT
>CAIKNA010000244.1 GCA_903828645.1 uncultured Bacteroidales bacterium | reverse complement strand
GATTACATCGGACGATGTGTGTAAACGAAGTTTGCAGCATTGTTTCCTGTGATGTTGATGTCACCGGATTCAACCTGTCCGTCACCTACAACGTCAGTAGGAACATAGCCATAAACGAAAGCAGATGCATCATTACCCACTTCATTCATGTCTTCAGCTTCAACCTGGCCATCCTGGTTCACATCTCCGCCAAAGATCATCGGTGGTGATACGGTTTCGCCATCGGCTTCCAGAACGGTTGTCATATTGGCATCCAAAGCCTGTGTTGCTGCATCAAATGCATAACTGATGGTGGTTCCTGAGAAGTCAACAGGCAAAGCAGAAACCGTTTCAATGTGGTTACGCTGTTTGATAGTCAGGTAGTATGAGCTGTTGTAATCGCCAGGAATTGCAACAGTTGCAGTACCGGTTGTGCTCAGAGGAACATCGGTAGCAGGATAAACTACTGTTGGGTAATCGCTTACCTGGCAATCGCAACCTGCATCATAATGCGTGGTAGCAGCATGCAGCTCAACAGAGATATGATCAGCAACGCCAACGCCCCATTTTTCAACAACCCCGGTGATGTTACCCAATCCATCATAGGTTACATCCTTTGCTTCGAACATGGTTCCATATCCGTTGTACAAGCCTTCAAGCAGGGTAGCTGAAAGGTTTAGTGTTTTGGTAGAGACATAAGGGATGGCAAAGCCGGTAATCTCGGCACCTCCTTCAAAATCACCAATTTTCAGGACAGCACCGGTAGTTGTATTAACCCAGCCGAGCCAACCTGAAGTCATATCCTGTGCAGCAATGAACAGGTCACCGGTTGCGTGGTTGAAATCCATATCCTGTGCATAGCTTGCGTTAAACCCAATGGGTCCGATGGGTGTAAGAGCACCGGTAGTCAGGTTTACCGAACTAAGGACATCGGTGCTGATATCAACAGAAAATGCCTGTCCGGCAGCATTGATGGCGAGGTTGATCAAAAGATCTGGTCCGCAGGTTCCAACAGATGTTGAAGCGCCGGTTCCCAGGTTGATGGTATAAAGCTTGGAAACGGCCCCGTCAAATGCGATGGCATACATGGTCTTGTTCACCGTATTATAGGATAATCCTGTAACAGAAACACCCATATCCCCGATGATTGTGCGGGCCCCGGTAGCAGGATCCATTGTGATCAGGTAATAAGGGGTGGTTGAATTGGCATTGTCCAAAGCACAATACCATTGGCCATTGGCCCATGTGCCACCGGTAGGATAATCCAGTGTGCTTTGATCGGCAATCGAATTCAGAACGCCGGGTGTAGCAAGGTTAAAGGCTGTCGGGCCTATCGGATCCGAACCTGTACCAGGATAAGTATTGTAGGCATAAGCATTAATGTTCAGGGAAGAGAGAACTTTAACGGCATGCGACATGCAATCATTGCCTGTGTTCAAATCGCCGGTTAAATGTGAACAAACCTGCATGGTATAGTCACCAACGCTGTTAGCCCATGGATCGAACGAAATTTGCAAGGAAGCCCCTGAGGCAAGAGTAGCTACTGTTTTAGTGGAAGTATAGCTTCCGATTGTCATGGTCACAGGGAAATTGGTTTCCGTGTTCAGGCCATTATTCGTTACCGTTGCTACTGGAGTAACAGTACCAAGTGCATAAACCTGCTTCGGATCCAGGCTGGTCACTGCGATATCATGCGCATAAGTTCTTACAATCGAGATATCATCAATAAACAGGTAAGCCTCATTTTTGGCAGAATAGCAGTTGAATGCAAAGTAATACGTACCTGTTGTCGGGCAAGTGTAACTTGCGGATTGCTGTGCCCATGCGGTATTAACAAGGCTTGCGCCGGTGTACAAGGTAGTTGTCTGGGCAGCAACAGTTGCTGCAGTCCCGACCGTTACTTTCAACTTTTCAGGATAGGAAGCATTGTAAGCGTTCTCCCAGAAAGAGACTTTATATACCCCTCCTGCCTCCATGTGGAAGGCTTTTGTAAACATCCATGCGTTGGCTGCATAAGTTGCTGTAGGTTCAACGGCATAATACATGCAATAATCGCCGCTATGATGTGGATAATCTGTAGATGGAGTCACTGCCCAATAATTTCCAGAACCGGCATTTAAGTTGGTCCAGCAAAGTGGCGGGAATGCATCTTCAAAACCTTCGGTAATCACGGTAACCGGGTTGCATTGAGTGACTTCATAGGTGAAAACACCCGTGGAATATTGTGTGCCGTTGTATGACCATACTTTGTAAAAATAGGCCGTTCCATCAGAAAGACCGGTATGGTGGAATGTAAGAGCATTGCTGTACTGAAGAACCGTACCACCTCCAACAATCGGGTCGGTTGCACTGTAAACATGACCGTTCACCGGGGTTCCGAAGACGCCATCAGTGCTGAATGCAACCAGGACGTTGTTTGAGTTTCCATTGAGCAGCCATGCCAGGTCAATTTCAGAAGCGCTGACGGAAGTTGCTGTGACGTTTCCTGGATTTGCTACGACAACCGTTGCAAAATCCGGGCGGATCATGTTGAACATGGTTAACCCGGATGAGGTATAATCAGTCCATGCTGTACCATTCGTGCTGTAGAAGCAATGACCTGCCATGTAATTAACAGGAGTGTAGCCGGTCTGGTCATCACTCAGAAGATAAGATTCTATCATGCCAACAGACTGATGAGCCCCGATCCAGTATGTTCCTGCCGGAAGAGCGATGGGTGCAGCGGCATCGTATGTTTTCCACATGCCCTGGTCAATAAGTTTCAGGGAGATCCCTGTTGCGATATCAGCAAATTTTGTAGTAGGCACGCCTGCTGCAACGTTCCAGATTTCGAGGCTGACACCGGTCATGGCTGCAGGATAAGAACCCCACATGATCTGCAACGAGGAGAGTGATGCTGCTGAAGACAGGTAATACAACTGGCCAAACCATCCGGTTCCGGTTGCTGTGCCAAAACCAACAGCTCCGTCATCAATTCCGTCGTCCCATGCATAAACAGTCCCACGGGTACATGGCTTTGTATATCCGGTCAGAAGGTCATTAAGGGTATTTCCATCGGTTCCCAGCTGGGTTTGAACAGCAAGGTCGAAAGAACTGCCGGTTCCTAAAGAAGAAAGATTAAAGCTTCCGTTCAGAATGGTTGATCCGCCAGGTGCTAAATTGGTAACGGTACTTGTTGCAGTTGATGAAAAGACCGTATTTTCCCTGAGGGTTGTTGCAACAGGAAATGAAGGCTGTGTAGGAGGAACAAAGTTCTGAATAGCAGCAAACCATGGCAAATTCTGACTTGTTGGGATAATGGTCGGATTCAGTAACGCGATAGGTCCGACATCATTGGTAGGTCCTGTATACTGGTCAACGGTAACATAGTCAATAGCCATCGGGTTGCCATAGGCACTGGTAGCAAGGAAAGCCAGTTTCACGTTGGCTGTGTTGGCATAAGCCGTAAGGAATGCAGTGAATTTCAACCATCCGGGGGCTGCGAAAGCTGTATTGTACCTGTAGTAAGTAGCCGGTAAAGTTGTCCATGTTGATCCGCCATTCGTTGAAACCTGGACCTGGATCTTGTCAGCCATGGAGTACAGGGCATCCTGTGTCATATAAAATGTCAACTCCGGGGACGAGAGTGCAGTAAAGTCAAAGGTGCTCATGGCTAGTCTTGCAACGGTTCCTGAAGCAAAGTTGTAGGAATCAAAGAGGGCAGCATAAGTGCCGCTATAAGGGTTCAATGATACGCCAAAATCAGTGTAAGCAATGGAGGAACTAATAGCCCAGAGACCGGTTCCGCTAACCTGTGTATTGCTCCAGCATGCATTGAATGTTGCGGAGAAATCTTCGAGGTAAGGGAATGTATTGATCGTGTTGCAAATAGTAGGAGTCCAGGTATAGGTCTGTCCGTTTGCAGGTTTTGTAGCTGTTCTTACACGGCAGCTTGCAGCAAGTGTTGTACCGGCTGTGGATGCTGCCCATGTACCTGTTGTTACGGCCCTGTTATTATAGTCAGCGGTTGAGGCACCCCTGAGACCAACCTCAGCAGTACTATTCGTTGAATTAACAGTGAAAGCGTTATAAACGAAAGCAATGACTCCGGTGGTTTCACTCAACCTGATCTGGAAGTTGAAAACGTCGCCGGTAGCAGCAGATTTCCTGTAATTGGTCCATTGAACAACCAAGGTTCTGTTAGGAGAACTTCCAAGGATAGCGTATTGCAGGTCAGAGCCTGTTTGTCCGGCCAGGTTTTCACCCAGCGCACTGATGATGTTATTGGACGTTCCGGTACTGATAGGAGTGCTTGAGGTCGTTACAACCGTTCCTCCCAATCCGATAAACCCGTTGGTGGCAACACTGAACTGTGTATAAACATTACCATTGTATGGAAAGTTAAAAGGAATGGTATAGGGTCCGTACACCTGTTCGTCGTCGGTGGTTGCCCCGATTGAAGTGCCGCCACTGATTGCGGTGTAGGTTCCGGATGCCTGTACAAAGGTCCATGGAGTTATCCAGGCCTCAGGGGATCTTGGTGGTTCAGGATTAACAAGCGGGTTGTTGTTTTGTGAAGCTTTTTTGATGGTAGGGTTTGCGTTGTGTTGTTGAAAAGTGCCAAGGCTTGTTTTGGCCTGGGCTCTCTGAGGAGCTTTTGCGGTTCTTGGAATCGCCGAGATCTGCCCGAAAGATATGGCAGCCAGCAAGAACATTGCGGTTGTGATAAGTAATAGTTTTTTCATAAAATCATTTTTTGGGTTAACATTGAGTT
>CAIKNA010000243.1 GCA_903828645.1 uncultured Bacteroidales bacterium | reverse complement strand
TAAACTGACTATGTATTCGGATTATCACCACTATGGTTACGAATATGGTTATGCCTATAACGAAGAAAATAAGAAGGTCAGGACCAGGGTAAAATCATTGAAGCAGTCTGCAAAGGCCCAGGTTGCCTGATCATTTAATAACCCTTCACGCGTTGAATACGGCAGGTGAAAAGCAATGCAAAAAATCGGGAAACACAGCGATCCATATAAAGGCAGAAAGCGATGGTTCTGGGCAGTCTTCATCCTGCTCTTTGTAATCAGCGCAGTGTTGTTGTCTGTTTTTTCCAGCCGGCCCAGAGAGCTTACCCATGTGGTCATGACAGTCGGTATTTGCGGGGAGATCAATCACGGGGGTATTTACAGGTTACCTGAAGGGTCCGACCTGGCTCAACTTATCAGGAAAGGTGGCGGACTGACTTACAATGCTGATATCCGCAAGATTGATCTTGGCCGCATTGCAAAGAATGACAGCATATATTCTATTCCCCGGAGGATTTACAGTGCCGGAACAAATACAGGCTCCAACCTTTCCAAAGCCATCGCGCAACTGCCTGAATTCACCCCCGACACCTTTGCCTACCATGAAAAAGAGATCAGGCATCTCTCCATTTTGTACATCGAATTCCCTTCTGTTTTCATGCTGGTCAACTATTACCCTGATCAGAAAAGGCTGAGCATGGTGAACATCCCGCATTCGACCATCCTGCTCAACAATGATTACAGACTGGTTGATATATTTTTCACCCTGGGAATCGGCCCGACCGTCAAGATTCTTGAAAACAACCTGGGCCAGCACATCGATTACTACCTGATCCAGGACAGGCTTTCTTTTATTTCCCTGGTGGATATGGTAAGCGGGATCGATCTGCCGATCGACCAGCCATTTGCCGAAGCATACCATCTGAAAGCCGGGACCAGGCGTGTGGATGGATTTTACACGTGGGAATACCTTCGTTTTATGGATACAAAGCGCATGAACGGGAAATTGATTCCTTCAAAAGAGTTGAGCTCGGCCCTTGATGACAAATACAAGATCCCTCCGAAAGATCTGCAACTGGCTTACGAACTGCGGCAATACCGTCAACGGAACGTGATCAGCGCTTTGCGCCATGCTTTTATGCAGGCTCTGCCGGCAGAGCAGGTCACGATCATTCAAAATATCATGAAGAGCTTTGAAACCAATATCGGGAAAGAACTTGTATTCAGCCTTTACAAGGACTTGCTGAGCGTACCTGGTTTTTCACTCGGCACCTTGCCTGGCTACTATTCCGACCTGCTGGACAAACTATACTATTACCCCGACATCCCGGGATTTAAAATGTTGAGAAACCAGGAGATACGGAAATATCTCAACCAGGATGATCAGACCAAACCGCAGGCGATCTATTAGCCTGAAATAAAAGACAGATGAAAAAACAACTATTTGGCATCCTGATAATGATTGCATCCACCCTTGGAGTTTTCGCCCAGAAACACAGCTATGTAATACAAAAGGGCGATGTGCTGGAGGTGGTTGTGATGGAACATCCTGAATTTTCACTCCAGGGAGTGACGGTGCTGCCCGACGGGTTTGTGCAATTCCCGGCACTTGGAAGCATCAAAGCCGCCGGTATCAGCTCGCAGCAACTTTCGGATTCCCTGAAAAAAGCGCTTGAACAATTCGTGGTAAACCCGATGGTCACCATCTTTATCCGGAAAATCCAGAATGAGCAGGTAAATATTTACGGATATGTAAACAAACCCGGCCAATACCAGTTGTACGAAGGGGTCGATATTTTTACAGCCATCGGTTTGGCCGGCGGGTTAAAGAGTTTTAAAAATGTAAAAACAGTGACCATCATCCGGGCAAACAGGACTGTAGAGGTTTTGGATATCCGGTATTTTTTCGAGACGAACCTCAAAGACCTTGCCATCCCGATGGTTTATGCGGGTGATACGGTTTATGTGAGGGAACCGAAACAGGTTAACTGGGCGGCACTCTCATTTTTTGTAACTCTTGCAAATTTATTGATAATTCTCACCAATATTTTCTTTGTGTACCATTAACCCCCCGACTAAACCTGCTTGCTGCTCCGTTTCCGGTCAATCTCATCCAGGAGTATCTTGCGGAGACGAATTGATTTCGGGGTAACTTCAACGTATTCATCTCCTTTGATATATTCCATGGACTCTTCAAGAGAAAATTTGGTGGCAGGGTAGATCACGGCTTTGTCGTCGGAGCCCGAAGCCCGCACGTTGGAGAGTTTTTTTGTCTTATTTACATTGATCACGATATCATCACTTCGTGTACTCTCGCCAATCACCTGGCCATTGTAAACATCTTCAAACGGTTCGATGAAGAACTTGCCGCGATCCTGCAATTTATCGATGGCATAGGTAATGGCCAGACCGGTGTACATCGAGATCAGTGAGCCATTGTTACGTCCCGGCAAATCGCCTTTCCAAGGCTGGTATGATTTAAAACGGTGAGCCATCACGGCTTCTCCTTCGGTTGCTGTAAGAACCGGGTTGCGTAAACCGATCAATCCGCGGGCCGGGATATCAAACTCAAGGATGACCCGGTCGCGTTTGTGTTCCATGTGGGTCATGTCGCCCCTCCTGCGGCTCACCAGTTCGATCACTTTTCCGGCAAATGCTTCAGGGACCTGTACTTTCAGCAATTCAACCGGTTCGCAACGCTGGCCGTCAATTTCCTTGGTCAAAATCTGGGGTTGTCCCAGCTGAAACTCGTACCCTTCACGACGCATGGTCTCAACCAGGATCGCCAGGTGAAGGATCCCACGGCCAAATACCTGGAAACGGTCGGGAGAATCCATCTCTTCGACCCGCAACGCCAGGTTTTTTTCTGTTTCCTTGAAAAGCCGTTCGCGGATATGGCGGGAGGTGACAAAAGTCCCCTCCTTGCCTGCAAACGGGGAGTTGTTGATTGTAAAAAGCATGCTCATGGTGGGTTCATCCACGCTGATGCGCGACATCCCTTCCGGGTTTTCAAAATCGGCAATGGTATCGCCGATATCGAAATTCTCAGGACCAAGAATGGCGCAGATTTCGCCGGCATAGACATCAAATTTGACTTTTTCTTTGCTGAGTCCTTCAAAAAGGTACAACTCCTTGACAACCGATTTTATGACGGTACGGTCATTTTTGACCAGGCAGATCGGCATGCCAGCCTTTACCGAGCCGCGTGTGATTCGACCAACCGCAATTCTGCCGACATAGGAGGAATAATCAAGCGAACTGATCTGCATCTGAAGGGTTCCCGGCAACTGCTGAGGAGCTGGAATATGTTCGATGATCTGGTCAAGGAGGTAGCTTACATCGGTGGTTTCATTGCGCCAGTCGTCCGACATCCAGCCATGTTTCGACGAACCGTACACGGTAGGGAAATTCAGCTGGTCTTCACTGGCGTCGAGGCTGAACATCAGGTCGAACATCGCCTCATGCACCTCATCCGGCGAACAGTTGGGTTTGTCAACCTTGTTGATCACCACGATTGGCTTTTTACCAAGCTCAAGCGCTTTTTGCAAAACAAACCGTGTTTGAGGCATCGGGCCTTCAAATGCATCCACGAGGATCAGCACGCCGTCGGCCATGTTGAGCACGCGTTCAACCTCTCCGCCAAAGTCACTATGGCCGGGGGTGTCGATGATGTTTATTTTAACTCCCTTGTATCTTACAGAGACATTTTTTGACAGAATGGTAATTCCACGCTCGCGTTCCAGATCGTTCGAATCAAGGATGAGGTCACCCATCTCCTGGTTGTCGCGAAACATGTGAACCTGGTGTAAAATCCGGTCAACCAGCGTTGTTTTGCCGTGGTCAACGTGGGCAATAATTGCGATATTTCTGATATCCTGCATGTTAAAATATTAAATGGGCTTTCTGAAATGGTCTGCAAAGGTACGCTAAATATCAACGCACCAAACAATTGTCATTGGTCCGTTGTCATTTGTTAATTGTCATTTGTCAGTTGTCATTTGTCATTCGTACCTTTACCCGATGAAAATAAACATCATCGGCGCAGGGGTGGCAGGCTTATCTGCTGGTTGTTACCTGCAGATGAATGGTTTTGAAACGGAAATTTTCGAGCGTCATACTACCTTTGGCGGACTTTGTACCAGCTGGCAGCGGGGTGGATACACCTTCGAAAGTGGATTGCAATGGCTGCTTGGCTCCGGCAGGAGCAATCCGTTTTACCAGTTGTGGTCGGAACTGATCGACATGGATTCCATCCGGTTTGTTCATCATGATGTTCGGATGGAGATCGAGGTAACAGATAATACGGATATCTTTGGGGATAAGGTATTTCACCTATACACCAACCTGGAGCAGCTTGAACGGTACCTGCTCTCCATTGCCCCCGAAGATGAAGCCTCCATCAAAAAGCTGGTCCATACCATGCGCAGGATGCAATCTTATGAGATTCCACCGAAGATCAGGGTGGTGCCGCAGTTGCTTCCCTGGTACCGGAAAACAGGTTTCATCCGATATCTTCCCCTCCTTTTTTTTCTTCACCGGGTTAAAAGGGAAACGAATTTCACCTTTGCTGAAAAATTAAAAAATCCATTTCTGAAGGAGGCATTCAGGCTCTTCTTCGACGGTGATGAATTGCCACTTCTGATCCTCACGATGCCGCTGGCCTTCAGCGATCTCAAAGGTACAGGATACCCCATCGGCGGATCCGTGGGTTTTACAGGACATATTGAACAAAAGTATCTTGAACTTGGCGGAAAGATCAGGTATCGGGCAGAAGTTGAAAAAATCGTCGTGAAAAACAACCAGGCAACAGGGCTTCTTCTTAAAACCGGGGAGGTCATTCAGTCGGACATCACCATATCGGCTGCCGACTGGAACTTTACTCTTTTCAATGCCCTGGAAGGAAAATATGTAAACCGTACCATCCTGGAACTTCGTAGCCACGAAAAACTGAAGGTCTACTACTCTGTATTCATGGTGTCGCTGGGTGTTGCCGCAGGGTTTGCAAACAAACCTCATTTTCTCCGTTTCCCATTGGCTGACACACTGATATCACCTGACGGCAGCCAATATACGCGCATGGAGGCACACATCAACAATTACGATCCCACCCTCGCTCCCGAAGGAAAAACCGCTATCTCCATCAGTTTTTATACTAAAAATGCGAATTATTGGATCAATCTCCGCCTTGCGGATTACGAAAAATACCTGGTTGAAAAACAGGACTTTTCGCGCTCGATCATTGACCTGGCGGATGCCAAATTTGGCGGCATTAAAGAGCATATCGAAGTGATCGATGTTGCCACACCGGCAACTTTTCACCGGTATACCAACAACAGCAAGGGCAGTGTGCAGGGATGGCTCCCCGGGAAAAACATCATCGCGCAATCGCCCGTAAAGATTGAACTGCCGGGGTTAAAAGATTTTTACCTGGCTGGTCACTGGACCATCCCCGGGGGTGGATTGCCGGTAGCCATCAAATCGGCCCGTGATGTTTCACAAATAATCTGCCACAGGAAAAAAGTTCCTTTCAGGATCAGACCCCATCCCCCATGATCCCCTTCCCCACTTATTTAACGAAAACCTTGTTATCTATCATTTGTTGAAAGAAATCGACAATTGAGACCTCAACCGGCCTGTATTTCATTCCAAGTTCCCTGATACTTTTTGAGTTGTTGACTCTCCACGGATAGCCCATGTTCAGCCAGACCATCTTACGTGTGAAACCTGCTTTG
>CAIKNA010000242.1 GCA_903828645.1 uncultured Bacteroidales bacterium | reverse complement strand
CGTTTCAGCAGGTTTTTTTCAAACACCCCGTTGTTCAGATCACCGATCAGGGCAGCACAAGTTGTATACAATACTTTGTATCCCTGTTCACAGGCGATTAAGCCCAGAGCCTGGGCGAGATGCGATTTGCCTGTTTAATGTAAAATTTTACATTAGGTCGGCAAGAGTTACATTGCCTCTGCCATCGGGAACCAGGCTTGCACACTGGGATACAAGGTGCTCTATTCCAACACGACCAGGTTGTTTTCAAGGTTGAAAATGGCCAAGGCCGACGGATCATATCTCCGTGAAATCGCTAAAATATAACGGCAGGATCTTCTGATCCTCGATGACTTCGGACTAAAGCCAATGGATGGATACGCAAGATCGGTACTCATGGAAATCATTGAGGACCGGCACGGCAACAGGTCAACCATCATCACATCATAGTTGCCGGTGGCTCAGTGGTACGAGGTAATCGGCGAACAAACATTGGCGGATGCTATTCTTGACCGGATTGTTCATGATGCTCACAGGATAGAACTACTCGGAGAATCTCTGCGTAAATCGCTGAAAAATAAAATCACGGAAGAAGTTGAAACAATAGAAAAGAATCTAATTTTGTATAACGCCTAAAAAATCAGGAAAATGTTCGTTTTTAAGAATGCACAAGTGGGGTGGTCAAATCATATCGGCAGAAAGTCGGTAAAGTGAATCGGTAGGGGGTAGTCAATTTGGCCGGCATATCCATATGACCACATTTCCTTTTTTATGACCCTCTTCCACGTAAGTATGAGCCTCTCGTAATGATTCAAGTGGATATTGCTTGTCGATTATTGTTCTTAATTTACCCTCTTCAATGAGTACTCGAATGAATTTTAGCGCTTCAGTTTTATTAAGAGACATCGCCAAAATCACTTTCTTATTATTCCCAAATTTTGTTAATAATGACTGAAGAACATGCTTAAATGTCATTACTGTTACAACATATTTGCCATTACTTTTAAGAGCTTTTTTGCAATGAGAAAACGAACTCTTTCCAACGGTATCAAATATTATATCATAGGTGTCATCTGATTTTGCAAAATCTTCCCTTGTGTAATCAACCACTTTATCCGCTCCTAATAATTTAACTAACGCAATGTTTTTTGTGCTGCAAACGCCTGTAACATCAGCACCAAAATATTTAGCCAATTGCACGGCATATGTTCCAATACTGCCCGACGCTCCATTTATAAGAACTTTCTGCCCTTTTTGAATATTGGCCTTTTCTTTAAGAAAAAACAGAGCTGTCGTTGCACCGTCAACTACCGAGGCAGCTTCTACAAATGACATATTATTTGGTTTATTTGTGAGTGAGCCATTCTCCGACATACGTTTAAATTCGGCATAACAACCTGTTCCAAAACCTCTAAATCCATAGACCTGGTCTCCTCGCTTAAAGTATTTTGTTTTCTTTCCAACCAACGCAATTTCTCCTGCGAATTCAGTTCCGAGAATTTGATACTTCGTTCTTGGTTTTCTGAAACCAAGGATAATTCTACTTAAAAGCGTGTCGCCCCGGCGCATCATACAGTCTGCTGTTGTAACCGTGGTAGCGTGAATTTTTATCAGTACCTCTTTGTCCCGCGGAATCGGGATTTCAACAACTTTAAATTCAAGGACTTCTGGAGATCCGTATTTTTTGTAAACAATTGCGTTCATATTACTTTAGCAAGTTTTATAATTCTATGAAGAATTTTAGCAGGTCCATTTGGAAAATACAACGCAATCCGCATTGGGCATGGACCATGGAAAATCAAAATAGTAATAGACAATCCACTCATTATCAGATATGGTTTTAATATTTTTGCACAGCTCGTTTTCAAGGATTACTTTGTGTTTTGAAACACTACTGTCCGGTTGTTGATTTTTAAACGCTGTAACTTATTAATATACAATAAATAAACCATCGTTCTTTGATTTTTTGATTTGAAATTCATCCGATCTTTGTCAAAAAGGAGGTCCGATGAATTCCGGTAAAACAGTTTTTGCCCAGTTGATGTCATTTCTACCATGGTACGAGTTTGATAGGTGGGTCCAGCGATACACTGGCATTTATAAGGTTCAACACTTTAATTGTCGCCAGCAGTTGATAGTAATGATGTTTGCACAGATGACCAACAAAGAAAGCCTGCGTGACATTGAAGCCTGTCTGAATGCCATTCCTGAGAAGCTCTACCATGCTGGCTTTCGTAGCCTAATCAAGAGGTCAACTCTGGCTGACGCAATTGAAAGCAGGGACTGGCGAATCTTTGCTGACTTTGCCCAAGTTCTGATTCCGGAAGCACGTGCGCTTTATAAGACCGATAACTATTTCAATGTTGATATCGACAATATGGCTTTTGCGCTTGATAGTACCAGCATTGAATTGTGCCTGAGTCTTTTTCCATGGGCGAAATTCCGGAAACATAAAGGTGCCGTCAAAGCTCATACGCTAATTGATCTTAGAGGGTCGATACCAACCTTCATCAAACTCACTGACGGTCTCTGTCATGATGTCAAAGTGCTTGATGATCTGGAATATGAGCCGGGTGCCTTTTATGTCATGGATCGTGGCTATGTCGCTTACAAACGATTATTCCGGATTCACAAGGATGGAGTTTTTTTTGTAACCAGAGCAAAACGAGGAATGGATTTTGAGCGATTGAGTTCACGAAAGGTCAACAAGAACAAGGGTTTGATTTGTGATCAGACCATTCGTTTAAATGGCTTTTCTCCCGCCAAGGATTATCCGGATACTTTGCGAAGAATTAAATTTCACGATGAAGTAACGTCAAAGACTTTGGTATTCCTGACAAACAGCACCAGAGCTAAGGCAATTATTATAACACAACTTTACAAAGAACGATGGAAATAGAATTTTTTAAATGGATAAAACAGAATTTACGAATAAAAATATTTTACGGGACAAGCAGTAATGCCGCGTATTTACAGATATGGATAGCCGTCTGTGTATATCTCCTTCTAGCCATAATAAAAGCGAAATTAAATCTGAAAATAAGTTTACAAACAATGTCACAAGTTTTTGCATTTGGAATTTTTGAGAAAACCCAGCTAAATCAGCTGTTTGACAGAACCGATTTGAACAAGTTTACTCATGAATTTTCTAACCAATTGATTTTGTTTGAGTAATAACCGGACAGTAGTGTTATTATAAATTAGGTGATGAACCTATTTTTCATTTATTTTATTAATTGCAGCTTCAATTATCCTATCAACGCCATTAATGGAATCTGATTTGCTAATCTGAACGTTAAACTGTGGAGCAATCCCCCCTTTAATTGGTACTTTATTTTTATCACAATTAATGGTTCTTGCCATTCTATATGTCCATCCATTGGGCAACGTCTTTGTTATTGGATTTGTTGCAACACCCCCCAATGTTGTATCTCCAATATGCACAACATTGGGTAAACTTTTTAACATTAATGCAAAATCCTCAGCTGCACTAAACGTGTTTCGGTTTGTAAGTAAAATGACAGGCTTGGTAAACCTTATCTTACCATCTGGCATTAATACCATTGGTATAAAGTCGGACAAATCGGTATGTTTTGGACCAATTCTATATCTTGCATAACGATACGTCATGGCTTGATTTGTTAATCTGCTTGCAACAATTTGGGCATATGCTTCATTTCCACCGCCATTACGTCTGATATCTATAATGATAGCTTTCGAGTTTTGAAAAATATCAAGGAATGTATCAATCATGTAATAATCATTTTTAACTTCATTAAAGCTCTCAATTAAAAAATAGCCAATATCCTGATTAATTACTTTTCCGTATGCCATAGTTGCATTACTGTGATTAAATTTTATTAGCTGAACATACTTTGTAAAAATTGTATTCCAGACCGGAAAATTTGTTGGCTTTGACCGAACAAATGTATAGCCATAATTAGCGCTACCATATTGATTTGATATAATATCCGAATGGGCATCTTTTAAAACAAAAACAGAGGATTTTAATATGTTAAACAGATCGATATCTTTTGTGTTTGAATTTATCATAGAGAAATTGACCGTATAAACAGAATCCCAATTGATATTATTTATTTGAAACGCGGGATAATTCGCATCGAAATCATCCCAGAATATTTTAAAATTATTCTGTGTAGTATTTTCAATTTGATTATCTGCTTTTTTGCAAGAGAATAAGAAAAAAGTAACTATAACTATCAAATTAGAATAATGTCTCATATAGCTTGGTTTTTGCAATTTATTAGCGGTTGTTTTTATTGTTTTTATATACTACTCCATTTTTCATAACGAATAATACAGTTTGCAATGTCATGATGTTTTCAAGAGGATTTTCTTCCGTTGCTATCAAATCGCAGAACATTCCTCGTGCTATAGTTCCTCTTGCTTTTTCAATTCCCAGAAGTTGGGCTGCATTGACGGTCATTATCTTTAAAATATCAGAAGCTGGAATTCCCGCCTCAACAAAGCTGTCAATATAGCTTAATGCTTCTGTTCCTCTCATTTCATTATCTATATCAACCATGATGTCACTGCCAAAGGCAATTTTAACTCCTCCTTCAAAAACTCTTTTAAGGCGTTTGATCAGCCTGGCATGAATATATTTGCATTTTCTTCTTTACTGCCACATGCCTGAAGAACCTTAACAGGAAAATCAGTGCTAACCAAAAAATATATTTTCTCGTAATGCCTTTTTTAGCTCCTCATACGTATCAGCAAAGAAATACTCGTTGTGTACTATGAATTGTTTGTCAGCTTTAGTACTGAATTGTCCTCCGAATGGAGAAATTATTCTACCTGCAGCCAGAATAGTCGTACCATCGGTTAATCCCTCATTTATAGCCCGATTGATATCAACATCAACATATTTTCCTGAATTTCCTGCATCTCTGATGGTAGTAAATCCGGCATCAAGCATTTGTTTTGCATTTACAGTTCCCTGAATTGCCCGATATCCATCAGGATTGAGAAGTACTAAATCTAGAAAATCAATTCCAAGCATGTCGGCGAATTTGCTAATATTAGCGCAAATATGGGTATGGGCATCAATTAGACCAGGCATAACAGTTGATTTTGACAGGTCTATGATTTCGGCTTCTTTGGGTATAGAAATATTATATCCATATTCTTTAATCTTTCCATTTTCGACCAGGATTATTTGATTATAATAAACCTTGTCGGTTGAAGGGGCTATAACTTTACCAGCTTTTAAAGCAATTAACTGGGCATTAGCCAATCCTAAAATCAATGAGAAAATAATTATCAAAGATGTTCTGAATATCATTTATGTGAATTTTTAATGCGTTTGGTTCTGTTATGTAAAATAACCAATAACGATATTAACCGCAACTTGTAACTCATTATTGGTCTTTCTAATTGTTCAGTTTCTTTAGTGCTGCCTTTGCAGGATCATAGTCAGGATTGACAATCAGGGCATTATTGTAGTTTTTTTTTGCTGATACAACGTCCCCGTTTTTTTGCAAAAACCATCCTAAAAAATAATAGTACACTTCAGAATCAGGATATAAGCTGATTAGATATTTCATGAGTTCGATCGCCTGATCTGTTTTTTGTTCATCGCCAAGGTCGAATGCCATATCGAACAACACACCCGACTTTGGATTGACCGTGAAACCATATTCCTTCGAGAGCGTTTCAAAATGCGCTTTGATCTCAGGAACACCCAGTTTCCTCCTTTCGGCATTCATCGTGCACCCGGAAAAAAAGAACAGTAGGGCATTGTTCAGGGTTGAAAATGGAACGTGGCTTGCATTTCCGATTAAATCAACTTTCCATAAAAGGTTTTTCGGAGCTTCTTTCAGAACCTCTTTAAAATCGTTCATGGGTTTCAGTACCTGCACATAATCAAGGTCGCCATAGGAGATGTAAAGTTTTTTACTGAGTCCGGGATAATCTTTTAAAAACGACTTAGTTTTATTTAAAAAGAAATCGGGGCACCAGCCAAACATCGGGCTGGCAATTGAATATGCATTGAACACCTCCGGGTAAAACAAAAAATTATACATCACGAAAACACCGGTATTTGATTGCCCCGCCAGGATCCGGTACCCATTGGTCCTGTAGTTTTTCTCAATCTCCGGGACCAGTTCGTCTTTTATAAAGGCACAAAAGGTTTTTCCACCCTGAACCTGCCCGCTGTCGTTGGGGCAGGACCAATACGTATCGGCTACACCCGTGTTGGAAATCCCGATGAGTATCATATCTGGGATCCGTTGACCTGCAAGATTATCGAGGGTGGCTCCATCATTTGCAAATTGCGCAATGTTTTGCCCGTTCATCATAAAGACGACGGGATATGTTTTATCCGATTTTTCATATCCGTAAGGTAGATGCTCGAGGTAAGTGACCTCTCCACCCAGTATTGTTGAGGTGAATTTTCGGTACTTCCCGAATGTTACACTATCTTGCGGGAACAGGTTCATGCAGATCAGCCAAAGAATGATTAATAAGATCAGTTTTTTCATTTTGGAGTTTTTATGCTAAATCGGCACAAATGAAGCAAGAATAATTGGCACAACAGACCTTTAACATGTAAATGGACCACTTTTATGATATCAAAGGCAAATTGGCATCTATTCGACACAAAACTTTCTGATGATTATGCGATCATCAAGAGAAACTTTTGCGAAATAAATGCCCTTTGGTTTGTTTGAAAAGTCAAGACCAGTGGAATTTGAAAATGTTGTTTTCAGAATTACTTCTCCTTCCAGGTTACTGATTTCAACCTTTGCCGTTATCCCTGGTAATGGCCCCAACGAGATATTTATCAACCCGCTTGTCGGATTAGAAAAGATCCTCACCCATTCTGGTTGCCAGTTTATTGGATCAATTGAAACGGGATAATTTACTGTGATTTTAAAGTTCGTTGAAGCAGTTTCCCCGGCAGTATCGGTTGCAGTAACCCTGACATTCAGTGTCTCGATGACCATTGGAGTCCCTGTAAATGTTCCTGCCAGGGTGTTAAAAGTCAACCATGCAGGTAAAGGGTTTCCATTTGTAAGTTTTGCAGTGTAGGTCAGTGTTCCATTACCGTCATCATCAATAAATGTGCTGTCGGGAATTGTGAAATTGAATGGCTGCCAGATAACGGCTGTTTGATCCGGGATCGGATTTTTTACATAAGGGACAAAATTGGTATATCTCAAACTGTCGATGAGTTGATCTGCGCGTACCCAACATATTGAACTTGGGCTGGAATATCCACTCTCGTAAAACAGGTACTTATTGTCAGCTGTAACATATGGTCCAAAATCATCAGTGGAGGTATTTACCGATGTGCCCAGGTTTTTAGGATTTGTCCAGGTGTCATTACTCTTCTTGTAACTTATATACAAGTCAGTCATTCCTAAACCGCCTGACCGGTTAGACATAAAAATCATGAATGACTCGTCATTTGAAATAAAAAAGTCACCCTCATTGGCACTCGAATTTACGGGAAGGCCCAATCCGACCAGGGTTGTATCAGAATTTTCTATAATAAGTTTGCAAATATCTCTTTGACCTAAACACCCTGCCGGAAATGAGGACAGATAGTAGTTGCCTGCGTTTGTTACATCCAGGGAGTGTACACTAAAAGGTATAAGGAACCTTACTGGAGGATTCCAGGTCGTACCCTGCTTCTCCGACACCCAACTATCCTTATAATTATTATTCTCAAAATATAAATGATTTCCATCGGGAGACATTGACAGACAATAAAATCCAGTAAACAAATTGACCGGTGCATTCCAATTGTTATTGGAATATCTATAATATTTAAACTTGTAAGTTGTCCAGCTGCTATTCGTCTCCTCATAATAAATTTCTTTGCCGTCAGGCGAAATAGCGATTTTTTCAACAGCATAGTAACCCGGGTCAGCAGCAAGGTTAAATATTTTTCGAACATTTCCCGGGGGTATTTGTCCCAGGTACAGACTATCCTGAGGTATTGGTTGGGAGGTGGCAATTATACCAAATAAAAAGAGCAAGGTTGAGGTTAGCGCTAAATTTTTCATATGACTGATTTTTTAGTTTTTAATAATCAGCACAAATGAAGCAAGAAGAGTTTGATTAAGTGTTCGGGAACATGTTTTCGAACACAATATTTAGTCAATTTTACCTGTTTTTATTTTCTCTTTAAATTCCTTTGGCGTTAACCCGGTGTGTGCTTTAAACAATTCGTTGAAGACAGACCTTGAGTTGAATCCAGCCATATAATAGACCTCCTGAATTGTTTTTTCATTGTTGGTGTCTTCAGAAAACAACCTGACACATTCTCTGATGCGGAAATCATTCACAAAACCTTTAAAATTACGTTTACAAAATTCATTGATTATCTGCGACAGAAGCCTCGGATTGATTGAAATATCTGTTGCAACAGCTTCCAACGTAATATCAGTATGTAAAAATGGTTTTTTGAGTTTAAAATAATCATTTAACCTTTGTAAATAATCCCCTTTTGATAATTCGTCCAGGTTATTGTTCTTGTATTTTATTGCATGGTATATGTCAGGTTTCAGCAACAATAGGAACATGATCAATAAAGTGAACATAAGAATGATTAACGCAACAATGCTGCCTGTGTAGGCACACCAGCCCGGTTGGTTTAAAATTACGTAAATTGAAAGGGAATTAAGCTGTACAATCCAGATAACAATGTAACCCAATAAAACCACATGTACCCAATTCACGAATGAATAATCTTTAAAATCACAGATAACAGATTTGAATGTAACTTTACTTAATTTTATGTAATATACTGAAAATATTATATATACAAGATTCTGAATAAGGCAAAGTGAATGAATTAAAACAGATGTTTTTGCGATTATGTTTATATCAAATCTGAAATAACCAAAGAAGATCAGGCTGCAAAGAAAAGGGACAAAATGTATGAGATTAAATTTAATGAATTTGTTTTTATTCAGGAAAGTTTTAATGTAATAAAAAATCAAAGGCCCTGATGTAAAGCAAGTTAATTTTAAGGCGTAAATGTATAAATGCGGCATTATAACATACTGATATCCATAATTCCCCATGGATAGTGCTATAAAAATCTGGAATCCAAAAACAATTATAAGTGCTGCCAATATCCGGTTCTCATTTTTATTGCCTTTCGGGGTAATCAAAAAGAAAATGGACAAAACAAGGGTCATGAACATGCCCAGTATTGCAATACTATAAATTAAGGTCATCATAAAGTTATGTTAAAGTCGGTAAATTTATATCACAATGCATATGAAAAGAAATCAAATCGGCCATACGATTAGAACTTTCGGTAAGAGATATCAAAATCATGGTAAACCAGTTTATTTTAACCAACCGGGGTCATTCATGTCTCAGAGACTCCACCGGATTCCTTGATGCCGCCTGCCAGGCCTGCCAGATGGTGGCGACTATAGCAATGGCAAAGACAAACAGGGCGCTTAGTAAAAAATATCCCGGGTGCAGACTGATGCGTTGCACATAGTCGGCAAGCCACCGGCTCATTACAATATAGGCTCCCGCTGATGCAATGAAAATTGCTACTGCCACAATGATCAGGATATCCCTGAACAAAAGAGTGATTATCTGGCTTACTGTACTCCCGTTCACTTTACGGATCCCGATTTCCCGGGTGCGCCGTGAGATCTTGAGAACGGAAAGTGCCAGTAAACTTATCAGGCTGATAAAAACCACTTCAGCGCCTCCAATGAAAACCATATTTGCAAGCCGGTTTTCTTTCCTGTACATCGCGTCAAAGATATCTGCCAGCAATTGATGATTGAATATAAAATTGTCATCAAAGCGATGGAAAATCGACTTGATCTGCATAAGCTGACTGCCTGTTAGTGGGCTATTACTGCGGATGTAAATATTTGGTGTTCCCCAAAAACAATTTGCAATTACCAGGGGAGCAATGGGATCGCCCGGATTACCCATGTAATAAAAATCCCTTACTATTCCAATAATTTCAACCCGTTCATCCTTGTAAAGAATTGTTTGCCCGGCTTTTGGCTTAATCCCCAGATATTTGACTGCCGATTCATTTAAAACGACAGCCTGGCTGTCAGCCATAGATTTGCGAAAAAGCCGCCCGTCAATCAGTTTAAATTGCATGAGCTCTCCAAAGCCGGGTTTTTCGCGGTATTCATTGATGGCTTTGTTGCTGTTTTCACCGTCGGCCAGGGTTCTTATAGACTGTCCGCTGCACCCGCCGCCCATAAAATGCTCCCCTCCGCAAACGGCAGTAATGAAAGGCAGTTTCAATAATTCAGTTTTAATACTTTCATACTTTCTGGAAACAGGCATACTGCAATTGCTGACCGCTATGACATTATTCTTGTCGAACCCCAGGGGTACGTTGTGCATATATGCCAGTTGTGATAAGATAATGACGACACAACTGATAAAAAATGAAGCTACGGTAAATTGTATCAATACCGATGCTGCAGAAAGCCAGTTGTTGTTTCCTTTGTTTGAAATTTTTCCCCTCAATCCCAATGCATATTTCATTCTCGATAGATAGAGCACAGGATAACCTGAGGTAATCACCAGAAGGACGAACAATAAGATCACACATGAAATGATCCCGCCTGATGATAACAAATCGGAAAGATCAACTTTTGATAGTAATAGTGTTGAAAGGTATGGTATTGATTTATAGATAATCAGAAATGCAAAAAAGGCTGAAATAAGAAAAACGATCGTTGTTTCTAAAAAAAACAGTTTGGCAATACTGGCTTTTGTTGCGCCGAACATGTTCCGGGTTGAAATTTCGGTAATGCGTTTTTCACCCTGGATGATAAACAGGTTAATATAGCTGAGCAATGCGGTGAGCAGGACAAACAAGGCGATCAAACCGACGATCAGCATTTGTTTCATGCTCCCATGGTTCGGGATATATGAACTTGCAGCAGAATGCAGGTACAAACCGGTAAGAGGCTCAACACCCGATTGAACCTTAGCGAAATACGACCTGGCCCAATCCTGCATGAGCGCATCATATGCACTGGCAATTTTAGCGCCTGCCGCTTTTGAGTCAATGTTTGGCTTAAGTAGGTAGTATGTTTGAAATTCGAGAGACGAAGAAAGCCATTTCATATTAAGGGTAGACAAGGAAATCAGTAGATCGAAGCTTAGATGTGAGTTTTTCGGAATTTCATCCATCACCCCTGTAATCACCGCATTTTCGCCCTCCGATTCAATTGTTTTTCCAATACAGTTCGTTGTATGGAAAAGTTTTTCTGCAAGAGAAGTTGTTATCACGGCACTTTTTGTCCCAAGCAGTGCTGTTTTTTCATCACCGGCATTCAGCGAAAGTCCAAATACCTTAAAAAATTCAGGATCTGCATAGAAGATCCCGACTTTCTCTATTTTGTTCACCTTCGTTTGAACAGATGTTGTCCAACCGCCATATAACTGAACAGCTGACTCAATTTCGGGAACTTTCCCGGGAAGCTGGGTATAAGCCCGGCGTAATGAAATTCCATATACTTCGGTTCTCGTATTATCGGTAACCCGGCTGTATAGTCTTACAACCCTGTCGCTGGTTTTAAAATGCCTGTCATAACTCAGCTCATAGCGTAAATAAGTAAGCGTGAAGATCACGGTGGTCAATGCCACTGCAAGCCCTGCCACGTTTGTACATAGCATGACCGGGTTGCGCTTCAGTATTCTCAGGATAAATTTCAAATCGTGCATGCTGGCCTCACTTCCAAGTTTTGATGTTTGAGATGTCTATTCCGTTTTCAGCGTTTTTACCGGGTTTGTTGTTGCCGCTATATAGGATTGGAATCCGATGGTAATCATGGTTATCAGGAAGCTGATGAACCCTGTCAATGCAAAAATCCACCATGAAAGGCTGGTCCGGTAGGCAAAACCCTGAAGCCATTTTGACATGAAATACCAGGCAATTGGCGTTGCAATGACAAATGCGACTGCTATCCACTTAACAAAACTGACATTGAGCATCTGCATTATTTCCGAAACAGTTGCTCCATTGACCTTTCGTATCCCGATTTCTTTCGTGCGGCATGTTATGATGAAGGAAGCCACTGCAAACAATCCCATGCAGGCAAGAAGAATGGCCAGCAACGTAAAATATCCCATCAGATGAAACCTCTTTTCATCGGATTGGTAGAGTTGCTCAAGCTGGTTGTCCAACAAATGAAAATCAAATACCTGGTCGGGGTAAACAGTCTTACATATCTCATTTATTTTACGGATGGAGTTTGATACATCTGAAGGCTGCACTTTGACCATAAGCTCACGGCATTCAACAAAATCAATCACGAAAACAGCAGGCTTGATCTTTTCATACAGGGATTCGAAATGAAAATCCCCGACAATTCCTACCAGCTTCCTTTCAGACCCTGGCCAGTTGCATTTTATTGTCTGCCCGATAGGATCTCCCTGTATTCCCAGGCTTTTCACCGCTGCTTCATTCAGAATCAGAGCCTGGCTGGTATCTGTTTTATATACATTTGAGAATAATCTTCCTTTTATAGTCTTTATATTCAATGTGTTAAAATAATCGAAATGAACATGGACAAAGGGAATCCGGGTAGTGGTTTTTTGTCCCCGGGGTTTGACCGCCCCGAAATTGTTCAGGCCTTCAGAAGGAACACGGCTGGCTGCCGAAACGCTGATCACTGAAGCCTGGTCAAGAAGCGTCCGCTTCAGGGCCAGGCATTTTCCTTCATTCCCGAAGTTCCCAACCTGGGATACCAGGACATACTCTTTGTCGAATCCAAGGTTTCCATACTCTATAAACCTTATCTGCCGGAACATGACAATTGAAATGGTTATCAGGACAATGACGATAGTAAATTGAGCGCCAACCAGGATCTTCCTGATTTGAAATTTCTGCTCCCTCGTGTTTCCGGACGATTGAAACACCCGGATGGGATTATATGATGAAAGCACAAATGCGGGATACCATCCTGCGAGAATTCCCACGACCAGCAGGATACCGGGAATGCCCCAGATTGCATTTGCATCGATCAGTGCCAGGATTGACAGCTCTTTCCCCGACAGTTCATTGAAAACAGGCAAACTTAGAACTACAAGAAGCAGTGACAGGATGAACGATACTACAACCATCACAAAAGATTCGAAAATATACTGCGCTGCCAGCTGTTTGCGTGATGCGCCGCAAGCTTTTCTCATGCCGATTTCCACCACTCTTGTTGATGCACTGGCAGTAAAGAGGTTGATATAATTGAAGCAGGAAATAAGCAAGACCAGGAACGCAATTGCAGAAAAAATCATGACATACAAAATGTTGTTCTGGGGCTGAATGTCCGTCTTAAAATGAGAGGAGTGCAGGTGGATGTCTTTCAGTCGTTGTAAGGAATATTCAGAAGGAAGATTATTTGGGTCTTTAACGGTTTTCATTAAGCTGTTGCATTTAGCCTCCACTGCAGTTTTGGAGAAGTGGTCAGGAAACAGAAAATAGACCAGGAAGTTCTGCCACCCCCAGTTATCCATTCCCTCTTCTTTTTCGGTCCCTGAAAGGGTCAGGATCATATCGTATTGAAAATGTGAATTCCCTGGCATGTTCTCCATTACACCTGTTATAGTGTAATTGGCTTCATTGTTCAATTTCAGCTCTTTACCAATCGGGTCTTTATTCCCAAAATATTTATGCGCAGTTTTTTCAGAAATTACGATGGTTAAAGGCATTTGCAATGCATTTTCAGGATTTCCCCGTTTGAACTTAAAAGAGAATATACGGAAGAAAGCCGCATCGGTATATGCAACCCGGGTCTCTTTAAACTGCGTTTCTTTATATCCTGCAATTTCATTTGTCCGGGATAAAATCCTGGTATAGCTTTTTATTTCAGCAATATTATCAGCAAGGTATTTCGCGGTCTGAGGCGATTGATATGGGTGTTCGGAATTACATAATCTGTAGATATTGTCTGCGTTTTTATTGAACCTGTCGAAACTCAACTCAGTCCTGACGTACATTAAAAGCAGTATGCAAACCGCCAGCCCGATGGTCAGACTCAGAATGCTTATCAAAGAATAGGTTTTATTCCTGATAAGATGAGCGACGGCGGTTTTAAAATAACTGTTGATCATGATGTGACAATTCATTTAAGTTCAACCTTGTCATTATTGCCAAAAATCGTGTAATCCGAAACAATGACCTCTTCACCCGGAACCAGCCCGTCGAGAACTTCATAAGACTGCGGATTTTTTCTTCCGATCCTGATGTTCCTTTTAACAGCGAACTGACCGGTTTTATCAACAACAAAAATCCATTGCCCGCCCGTAGTCTGGTAAAAACCTCCCTGGGGGATTTGAATGGCTTCAATGGCCTGACCAAGTTTGATCTTAATAAAATATGCCTGTCCAATCCTGATGTTTTCGGGAAGTTTCCCAGTAAAGACAAGATCGATTTTAAACCTGCCGTTTCTGACTTCGGGGTATACTTTTTTAATTTCAAGTTGTAGAGTATCGTTTGGCCTTTCGATAAAAGCATTGAGTCCGGTTCTTATCCTGTCGATATAATGTTCATCCACCTCCGCCTCAATTTTATATGAAGTGAGGATGTTGATCTGCCCGATGCGAAAGCCCCGTGAAATTGACTGTCCAAGTTCAACCATCAGGCTTCCGAGCTGGCCGTCGACCGGCGATTTTACAGTCAGGTAATCCTGCTGCTGCCTGACAAGACCCAGGTTGGTCTGCATATTCTTAAGATTCTCCGTGATCTGTTCGATCTGAAGGCTTCTGAATGAGGAATCCTGTTTCTGGCGCAGCAGTACAAGATCCTGGGTTTTATCAGCCAGTTGATACGCTTCGTCCGATCGTAAAAATTCGTCCCTTGAGATCAGCAGGTCTTTATATAATTCCTTATTCTGCTCATAGGTTCTTTTTTTGGCGATCAGGTCAAAACGGGCATTCAGTACTTCCCTTTCAAGCGAATGTTTCTCCTGTTCCATACGTATCCTTACCTCCCTGAGGAAGTTCGATTTTTCGGCAAGCTGGGCTTCGCTGTTGAGGATGTTCAGGTTGATTTCATTGTTGCTTAATTTGACGATCACATCACCTTTTTTAAGCATGCTTCCCTCCTCAAGCAGAATTTCTTCCACTTTTCCTCCTTCATAAGCATCAAGAAACACGGTAGAGATTGGGGCAGCGATACCGTCGTTGGTTATAAAATCATTAAATACCCCCTTGAAAACAGGGGCAATAGTGATCCTTTCCTTTTCCACCCTGACCATACTGGTCCAGTCCCTGGACAGGAAAAAGAATATTGCAGTCAACAACAAACCACCGCCGGTGATGAATTTCCAGTACTTTTTCCTGATCCATCGCTTGTCTTCGATTTTGCGGTCCATACCGGCTGTGTTTTTCAACTCCATTTTTCTTATTTAAAATGTACGACTTACGACTTACGAATTACGATGTACGATTTATGTGCTTAATAGCGATCCGGTCATCAGGAACCTGATGTATCGTTCTTTCAGCAAAACCTGCAACCCCGTTCTTAGAACCTCGGCTTTTGCCCTGATCCATTTATTTTTCTGGATTTCGAATTCAATGATGTTGATGAGCCCCTTATCCAGTTTCTTTTCAGCAGCTTCATATGCCCTCCGGCTTTTTGCAAGCTGGCTGAGTGATGACTCGTATTCAGCCCGGGCTGCCCGCCATTCGGTAAGTGACTTCTCAACACCCATCATCAGCTTGTAGGTGACATCCTCATATTGGATTTTTGCCTGCTGATATTGCAATTTTGACCTGCTGAGGGTCGTATTCTTTGAGAACCTGGTGAATAACGGAATTTCAAGCCCAAGGCTGACGTATTCATTGGAATTATTGGATATCTGGTCACGGAACGGAATGATCCTGTTCAACTGGTCGCGGTTCGTCTCCATAAATTGTGACCCCCAGCCTGCATATACGCCGAGCCGGGGTGAAAAGGCGCCCTTGCTTATCTGAACGGTTTTTTTGGCTGCCATCAGGTGTTGCTGTGCAATTGCCAGGTCAGGCAGGTTAGCGGTTGCAGAATGGAAAAGTTCCTCCATGGACATGGTATCGATGGATCCTGAAAAAATCGATGGAACCAGGGTGTCGATGGTCATGCTGTCGCTGAGGGGGATGTTCATCTGGTATTTCAGTCCCAGTATTGCCTGGTCGAGCAGGTTAACTGACTGAATAAGCAGAGAACTGTCGGCTGCCATGTTTGCCTCGGTTTCCAGGAGATCAGTTCCTGGTTTCCTTCCTGTCGCTACAAATTTTGAAGTATAATTGTGCTGTTCGCACGAAAGTTTGAAATTTTCCCCGGCTATTTCAGAGAGGCCTTTTTGCAACAGTACGGTAAAATAACTGTTGATCACAGAAAAGGCAACTTCGTTCCGGACCTGTTGCAATTTGCTTTTTTCTGCCTCCAGATTCAACTGCTGCATACCAATGGTGTTGAGTTTCATAAAACCATTGAACAGATCAATCGCTGATGAAAGCCCGTACCCGTTGCTGATGAATTGTACATCGATATAGGCATTGGTGGTCGGATCTATGCTTCGGCCGTAATACTGGTTTAAGGAAGATTGGAGACTGAGTGTGGGCAGGAGATCATTTTTGGCCTGCTGGAAATTCGTGTTTTGGATTTTTACGCTCAATTCCTGGTTGTGGACGGAGAAGTTATTTTCCCATGCATACCTGATGCACTGGTCAGGCGTCCAAACCCTCTGTGCAACGATGGTTTCATGGAAAATAAATGCCCATGATAAAAAAAACAGGATGATCCGGAACCACTTCATCTTTAAAGTGCTTGCTGATAGTTAGCTACCTCTTCAGTCACAATCCGGCCGTCGAATAAATTAACGACCCTGTGTGCAAAGGCAGCATCACGCTGTGAGTGGGTGACCATGACGATTGTGGTTCCCTGTTTGTTCAGTTCCGAAAGGAGGTTCATGACCTCGATCCCGTTTTTTGAGTCGAGGTTACCGGTAGGTTCGTCAGCGAGGATCAGCTGGGGCCCCGGAACCACTGCGCGGGCAATGGCAACGCGTTGCTGCTGACCGCCTGATAATTGCTGTGGAAAATGCTTTCTCCGGTGGCCGATCTTCATGCGTTCAAGGATTTCAGTCACCATTTGCTTCCGTTCAACACCTGATTTTTTCAGATAAAGCAACGGTAGTTCCACGTTCTCAAATACATTGAGTTCATCGATCAGGTTAAAACTCTGAAATACAAACTGGATGTTGCCCTTCCGGAATTGGGTGCGAAGGCTTTCCTTATACTTTGAAACATCCACCCCATTGAAGATGTAGGTTCCATCGCTGGGATTATCGAGCATACCAAGAATGTTCAGCAAGGTCGATTTACCGCAGCCCGAAGGTCCCATGATGGCAATAAATTCACCCTGTTTTACCTCCATGCTAACGTTGTTCAATGCGGTGGTTTCGATTTCGTCGGTTTTAAACCGCTTTGTGAGATTGACTGTTTTTATCATGCTGGTTTTGTTAAATTCGATGCTATAATTTCAATTTTCGTGCCAATCCTGTTAAATCATTGAATAGCAATAATATAATAAAATTATTAATGTATTTTTGTAAACATATTGAACAGTTATGTGTTAACATACTGTACATTTGTGACTGTTTTAAGAATGGTTATTATGGAAGTAAAATCAAAAGAGGGCAGGCTCCTTATTGTTGATGACAATAAAAGTGTTCTGAATGCACTGCGGATATTCCTGAAATCAGAATTTCTTGAAGTTATCACACTTTCCAGTCCAAAAACCTTGATTCATGAAATAGAAATGCACGATATTGATGTCGTGCTGCTGGATATGAATTTCAATGCAGGTGAAAGTTCAGGGAATGAAGGAATGTACTGGCTGCGTGAAATTAAAAAGATCAGGAAGGATATCGAATTGGTGATGTTCACCGCTTACGGGGATGTTGAAACTGCGGTGAAAGCCACCCACGAAGGCGCTGCGGATTTCATTCTTAAACCCTGGGAAAATGAGAAATTGCTTGCCACACTCAAGGCTGCGCTCAACCTGAGGAAGTCCAATCTCAAGATCGGCAAGCTAATGAAACGGGAACAGGAGCTTAAGTGCGAGATGAACAGGGATGACCGGATGATCATTGGAGATTCACCTGCCATGAAAAACATCCTGGACCTTGTAAAAAAAGTTGCGAGCACCGATGCCAACATCATGATCACCGGCGAAAACGGAACCGGTAAGGAATTGATCGCAAAAGAGATCCACCGGCTATCGGAAAGATGCAACGAATTGCTGGTAACGGTCGACCTTGGATCAATGTCTGAGTCGCTGTTTGAAAGTGAGATGTTTGGCCATGTCAAAGGATCCTTTACAGATGCGTGCGGCGACCGGACAGGCAAGATCATGCTGGCCCACAAGGGGACCCTGTTGCTTGATGAAGTTGGAAACCTTCCTCTGCCGCTTCAATCCAAGCTGTTAAATGTACTGCAAAACAGGGTAGTCATTCCGGTCGGATCCAATAAGGAATATCCGGTGGACATAAGGCTGGTCAGTACCACCAATAAAAACCTGTTGCAGATGATCAGGGAGCAAACATTCAGGCAGGATCTTCTTTACCGGATCAATACCATTCAAATTGAACTTCCCCCGTTGAGGCAACGTATTGAAGACATTGAAGCCCTGGCCAATTTCTTTATAACTAAATATTGTAACAAGTACAAAAAAAGCGGTCTGAACCTCCAGAATAAAGCCATTAGCCAGATGCAGAAGTATCAATGGCCCGGGAACATCAGGGAATTACAACATACCATAGAAAAGGCAGTAATCCTGTGCGAGGGCGATTCTATCGCGCCGGCCGACCTTTACCTGAATCAATCATATTATGTTCACTCCAATGAAACCCTGACCCTGGAAGAGATGGAAAAACAAATGATCGTGAATGAGCTGAAGAAGCAAAGTCAGAGTCTTAGCCTGGCAGCCAGGAACCTGGGAATTTCAAGGACAACGTTATATAAAAAAATGAAAAAATATGGGATATAAACGAATAACGCTGACTACCATTATCAGCATCGTGATCATTGTCCTGTGTGCATTAACCGCGGGCTATCTGACGGCATTACATATGGATCCTTGGTATTTGCTTTTTATACTGCCTGTTCCGGTTGCCACAATTTCTGTCATCAATAATTTTAACCAATCAAACCGGCAGATTGCCTTCTTTTTTGAGGCAATCAGAAATGAGGACTCCTCCCTGAAATTTCCCTCTTCCATCCGCCAGAAGTCGCTCCGCCACTTATATCAAAGTCTGAATAACCTGAATGACCGGATCAATGAGATAAAACTTCAGAATGAATACCTTAAAAAATATTACCAGGCTTTTATCCAGCATGCTGTAACCGGGTTGATGGCTGTGAATCAGGATAATGAAGTCGAGATCATGAACGACAAAGCATTTGAATATGCCGGAATCCCTTCGTTTACCCCCTTGCACCTTGTTCCTTCGAGGAATCCCGAACTTTTCAAAACCCTGGTTGGAATTCTTCCCGGCGAGGCTGTTACCTACAAATGCATAACCAGCGATTCCCAGATAAACCTCCTCATCCGTTCAAGGGAGATCCTCCACGGGGGTAAGGTATCCAAATTGATCTCACTCCAGGACATCCGGCATGAACTTGACGAAAAGGAACTTGATTCATGGCAGAAGCTGATCAGGGTGCTTACCCATGAGATCATGAACAGCATCGCACCCATCGTTTCGCTTACGGGTACACTGCGGAAATTTTTCTTCCGGGAGAACCATCCCGTTACCCCGGATATGATTGATAACGAAACCATTGAGAATGTAATCGAGGGTCTTGTCACCATTGAGGAGCGCGGAAACGGACTTGTGAATTTTGTAGATAGTTACCGTAAACTGACCCGGATCCCCAAACCGGATTTTGTTCAGTTTAACATTCAGGAGTGGCTTGAACAGATCCAATTGCTTCTAAAAGAAGAAATGGAGAGCCGACACATCCACTTTGAACTCAAAAAAGATCCTAAAGCCAATGAATTATCCGGCGATAAAAAGTTGCTGACACAGGTCATCATTAACATCCTGAATAATGCCATGGATGCGCTGGAAGAGATCCCTGAAAACCGAAAAATCAGAGTATCCGTTGCCATCTCAAAACAAAACAATACCATAATCCATATTGCCAACAATGGTCCAACCATTTCGGAGGAGACCATTGAAAAGATATTTATTCCGTTTTTCACAACCAAAGAACAGGGCTCGGGAATCGGTTTAAGTCTGTCGCGCCAGATTTTAAGACTTCACCGGGGTTATATTCATGCTGAATCTTCGGACACAGTTACGGGTTTTATTATTACACTTTAGGGTTCATCACATTAATGCGTCCTTTATGTCGATTTCTTTCACGAAGATCCACGAAGGAACCACGAAGATACACGAAGTTTATAATTTTCGACGTTCAACCCTTAGTCCCATTTTTAATGGTCATACATCACCAAAACTTTAAAAGCTGTTGTCAATAAACCTTTAAATGGCAATCAATGAAACTCGATGGCAGTGCCGATGATTTGTTTCGATAGGGAACCCGGTTCCGGAGTAAATCCGGTTTCTTTTTGGTCCTTCGTGGTTCCTTCATGGATCTTCGTGTAAAAAAAAGTAAAATTTGTTTTGAATAGCCAGACAAAAAACATTTGTTATGTTTCGTTAATGTCAGGATAATAGGTGGAAATAGCACTACCATTGACCAGCCCCGGCCGAAGCACCCCGACCATCTCACCCCATTGATTTATAAGATAATAGTAGAGCGGTCAATCAAAATCAGCGAAGGGTGGTCTGCCTGACCGTTCTCTTCAGCCGGCCCCGGTTGATATATATCAGGTAATATTCTAATTTTTGTCATTAATCAAGCCGGCATTATTCCTGTAAAAACAGACTAAATAAGTCCCTGACGACCATTTTTGGCAAGAAAGTGTTCAGTATTTTTACAATATTATAAGGGAAAGCATAGGCTTTTTTAAGAAGCATTTCTCTGTATACAGATATGATAGTGATCGTAAAACACTTTTTTTTTATAGTTAACCTGTCAAAAGGTATTAATGTAGTGTTTTATCCTTAATTTAATTCGTAATAGTTGTTAACAGTTAAATCCTATGTCATGAAAAACATCTTTACGCTTTTATTTTTTTTCCTCCTTGCAGGAATAAACGTTTTTTCCCAGGTAAGTATCAATACCGACAACAGCGTTCCGGATCCATCCGCAATGCTCGATGTGAAGTCTACCAATACCGGGGTTTTGATCCCACGGATGACCGCTGATCAGCGGAATGCAATCGCCAACCCATCTGAGGGGTTAATGTTGTTTTGTACAAACTGCACATCAAATGGCGCTTTGTGCATCTTTTCGAACGGGGAGTGGAGAATATATACGCCCTGCAGTTCTCCATCGGTTACTGCGTCAAACACGCTGGTGTATCCCGGAACAATAATCTGGAACTGGAACCCGGCGGCCGGTATAACAGGATACAAGTGGAACACTTCGAGTGACTATGGTTCAGCAACCGACATGGGAACCACAACCTCAAAAACTGAACCAGGGAGTTTCTGTGGAACGACAAATTTACGATATGTGTGGTCGTACAATGATTGCGGGGCATCTAATCCTCTAACCTTATCTCAGACCATCTCCCCATCTGCCCCGGAAGCTCCATCTTCAGCAATCCATACTGCCACCAAAACAACCATTGTCTGGAACTGGAATCCGGTTCCTGACGCGACAGGATATGCATGGAATACCACCAATGATTTAGTTGGAAGTACGGACATGGGAATACTAACGACAAAAAGCGAGACTGGTCTGACCTGTGGAACTGCCTATGCCCGCTACGTCTGGGCATACAACGGGTGTGGTTATTCCATCATCGCAACCTTGAATCAATCCACCTCTTCTTGTTCTGCTTATCCGACTGTTACAACCTCAGCAGCGAGCGCGATAACCCAATTGACAGCAACCAGCGGAGGAGAGGTAACTTCTGAAGGGGATAGCCCCGTTATTGCAAGGGGTGTTTGCTGGAGTACATCACCAGGACCAACTTTAGGATCAATTCGTACTACAGATGGATCAGGATCCGGCCCTTTTACAAGCAATATAACAGGGCTGATGACTTATACATTATATTATGTGAGAGCCTATGCAACTAACAGCCAGGGAACAGGATACGGGAATGAAGTATCCTTTGCAACACTGCCATCGGAACCAAATGTCACAACCAGCCCGCTATCCGGCATTACTCAAACCACAGCTACCTGCGGAGGCTTCGTTAATTCAGGTGGTACAATTACTGCAAAGGGTGTTTGCTGGAGCACATCGCCCGGACCAACGATATTGACAAACAGTTTTACCACAGATGGAACAGGACTTGGCTCATTAGTAAGCAGTTTTACAGGCCTTTGGGCCAATACCCAATATTATGTCCGTGCATATGCAACAAACAGCGGCGGAACAGGTTATGGGAATGAGGTAATCTTTACAACGCTGCCGGATCTGCCCATCTTAACAACGGCCAATGCATCAAATATCGCGCAAACTACGGCTACCAGCGGAGGAACTGTCAGTTCTGATAACGGTGGCGCTGTAACCGCAAGGGGTGTCTGCTGGAGCACCTCAACATCTCCTGTTATTTCAAACAGTCATACTGCTGATGGAACCGGAATCGGCCCCTTTCAAAGCAGCCTGACTGGACTTTCAGCGAATACCCAATATTTTGTCCGGGCTTATGCAATAAATTCCGGTGGAACAGGGTATGGAAATGAGGTATTGTTTTCAACATTGCCAAATCTACCCACGTTAGCAACAACTGCTGTTTCAAACATCACTCAAACCACAGCAACAAGCGGAGGAAATATCGCCTCTGATGGTGGTGGAAATATAACAACCAGAGGTGTTTGCTGGGGTACATCCATGTATCCGACCATAGCAGACAGCCATACCCTGGATGGAACCGGAATTGGCCCGTTTGTAAGCAGTTTAACAGGCCTCACAGCAAATACCCAATATTATGTACGGGCTTATGCAGCAAACATTGCAGGACCGGCATATGGGGATCAGGTAATATTTACTTCTTCGCCAACGACGCCAACAGTTACTACAGCAGCATTGTCAAGTATCTCGCAGGCAACAGCGACGAGTGGCGGAAATGTGACATCCGACGGGGGAAGTTTTGTGACAGCGAGGGGTGTTTGCTGGAGCACATCATCATCACCCACTATTTTTAACAGTCATACAATCAATGGAACCGGGACTGGCCCCTTTGTGAGCGGCCTTACAGATCTTTTAGCGAATACCCAGTATTTTGTAAGGTCATATGCAACGAACATCGCAGGAACTGCTTACGGGAATCAGGTGAGTTTTACTTCACTTCCTTTCACTGTCGGGCAAAATTTCGGCGGAGGAATCATCTTTTACCTTGATGGCACCGGGCAGCATGGGTTGATTTCAGCAACAACGGATCAAAGTCCGGGAGCATATTGGGGCTGTTTTCAAACCACGATCGGAGGCACCTCCACTGATTTTGGAACAGGACAAGCCAATACGACAATAATTGTTAATGCTTGCAGCGAGACAGGTATAGCAGCGCGCATTTGCGATAATCTTGTGTTGGGTGGTTACTCCGACTGGTTTTTGCCATCGCAAGGCGAACTGAACCAAATGTACCAGCAAAAAACTGCAATTGGCGGTTTTGCTAATGACTTCTATTGGAGCTCCTCCGAGGACGGTGGATACTATGCATGGGGCGTAAATTTTGAGTCAGGCAACCCGGGCGAAGGCTTCAGGGGTTATACCCACGTAGTGCGTGCAATCCGGGCTTTTTAAATGGAAGTATTCCCGATAGTACTTTTACCGAATGGACCATTGGTCCATTCGGTATAACCAGTTCCCGGGAGTCACGAAAAATAACAGGATGCTCATCAGGATCGATGTTCTGAACCACATGATTTTTTCTTATCATTGTCCGCTAATTAGTCAGAATAACCTTCCTGAAGAACATTTTACGATCATTGAACAATTTCAGTATATACATCCCTCCCGGTTTTCCTGTTAAATCAATACCGGTCTTGTTTTCAAATGATTTTATCAGCATGATCTTCCCTTCCTGATTTCTTATTTCAACATTGGCCGGTTTGCCCGCAAATGCCCCCAGGGAGATATTTATCTTACCGGTAGTCGGATTGGGAAAGATCCTGATACCCTCATTCTGCCCGTTGACCTGATCTGTTGAAGTATGCGGTGTTACCGTGATTTTAAAGTTAGTTGAAGCGGATATCCCGGCGGTATCGGTGGCCGTAACCTTGATGTTCAAAGTTTCAATGACCAACGGGGTGCCGCTAAAGGTCGCTGATATGGTGTCAAATGTCAACCATGAAGGTAAAGGGTTTCCGTTGGTAAGTTTAGCTTTATACGTGAGCGTGTTGATGCCGTCGTCGTCGAAAAAAGTGCTGTCGGGAATGGTAAAGTTGAATAACTCTCCCTTCGTGGCTGTTTGATTGGGAACCGGGGTTTTTACATAGGGGAGGTAATTGGTGTATTTAAGGCTGTCGATAAAACCGGTCGATACCCAGTAGAGGTCCTTGTTGCTGCCATAGGTCATGTATAAACCATCAGGGGTGATATCTCCCGAAGTTTCATCCAAAGGGGTGTTGATGATGTTCCCGAGATTTTTGGGGTTGGTCCAGGTTCCGTCGCTCTTCTTATAGGCTATATAGAGGTCGTTTTGCCCGTATCCTTCAGGTCTGATCGATTTCATGATCATGTAGCTTTCATCGGCCGAAACAAATGGATCGCCCCACGTGGGCGAACCTATGTGATTGATGGGAACGGGAAGAATAACCCGGCTTTGATAGGTTCCATTGTCGTACTGGCACCTGCATATGTCTCCTGCATTGCTGGAAAAATAAATGGAGGTATCGCCCACAAGGCAGGGATGGTACTGGTAGGCTTCGGAATTGGGTGGATTGCCCATGCTGATGGGATCGCTCCAGCTGGTGCCCTGTTTTACGGAATAGCTGAGGTCGGCTATGCCAACATGGTTTACCGCATTCGTTGCATACATATAGACCCGGTTGCCGTTATAGGCAAAAAAAGGTTCAGCGGTTGACCGGCCCACGCTGAACGGGATCGTATCGGGGGTTGTCCAGTGGTTGTTCGAATACGAGGAGTATAAGGTATATGGATTTCCCGGCCCCGGATACTTCTCGATATAGAAAAAAACTGACGCCCCGTCGGGCGAAAAGGTTATCACAGCCTCATTCCTGTTGGGGATTGAAACGATGCCAGGCGCAAATATCTTTGGAATATGGCCGGGAGGTATTTGCCCGAAGTAAAGACTGTCGGGGGGAATGGATTGTGCCAGGGCAAAACTTCCAAACAGGAAGACCAGAATAGAGATCAATAATGATGTTTTCATAGTAAAAAGATTAATTGTTTGTGATTTTTAATGCAAAATAACTGAGAAGAAATTCCCTTATCGACCTGCTGCATGTTAAAGGACTGTTTTATGCCTTTTGCTAGGTACACAATCCCAATTTTGTCCGGCGTTAACCGGTTGATGAGATCAACCTCGATTGTTCCAAATTTCTTTATCCGGATTGTTTTTCCCGTGCTATCGGATTTAGAGATAAATCCATCTTTTTTAACACGCTGATGAACTAATTTTAGCGCAAAAAGGATTTGCTTTGATCAGCCAATGGCTTTTGAACGGTATTCGATGGGAGTCAGTTTCGTAAATAGTTTAAACTGGTTGTTGAAGGCCGACTTTGAATTGAACCCAACCTGGTAAAGGATTTCGAGAATGGTCAGGTTCCTGTGTTTTGAATCTGCAAGGATCCGCATGCTCTCCCTGATACGGTACTCCAGGATGAAGCTTTTGAAATTCTTTTTAAACGTTTCGTTAATTAGCTGGGAAAGGATCCTGGGGTTTACTGAGATGTCATTGGCAAGCGATTCAAGGGTAATCTCAGGATTCAGGAATGGCTTATGGGTTTCCATGTAGGAATTTAATTTTCGCAGGTACTCCGATTTATCAGGTTCCGCAAGTTTTGTGTTTTTGTATTTCGCAATGATATAATAAACATCTGGTTTAAGCAGGAGAAAGAACATGATGGTATTGATAAATATAAAAGCGGTGAGGGCATATATGCTCGCTGTATAAGCGCACCATCCGGGTCTTCTTACGATCATAATGATCGCGAAAGAATTTAAATTTACCATCCAGATAATGATAAAGCCAACCAGCAGGATTTGAAGCCACCTGTTATGGGCAGAAATTAATATGCTTTTATAAAACCCCACGGGGTTGATGGTTGTTGATTTCATGCTCAACAGGGAGAGTATGATATATATGAGGTTATGGGCCAGGATCAGAATGGTGTCATTCAGGTCAGCGATTGATTCCCAAATGATAAACCGATTCAACATCCTGTAGTAAAACAGAAGGGAAATGACCGCCACTGTAAATGGTAAAAAGTGAACAAATAAGCGATAATCATAAACATCCTTTTTTTTCAAAAATGATATGACATAGAGGTAAAAGAGCGGGCCGATCAGGAAAGATGTTTGCCTCACCAGGAAAAGTGGTTTATGCCAATCCATGAAATATTGCCATGCAAACGAACTTGTTGCAAAAGAATAGAAGATCTGAAGGTTAAAAATCATCAGGAGGATGGCCAGTATTTTATTTTCCCGGATGAAACCTCTTTTATTGATAAAGAAGAACAACGCCAGGATCGTCGTCATGAAAAGGCTGATGATGGTCAGAATGGTAAAAAAGCTCAGGGTCATGGTAACGTAATTTGTTTTTCCGGTAAAATTAGATTGTATCACCTGTGAAAAGAAATCAAATCGCCCAACTAATTGAAATTTCCTTTAAGAACTACCGTATTTGTGATGAATCAATCCTGGTCATTATTGCCAACGATGGTACGCCTGTTTCCGAAGAAACCACGGAAAAGATACTTATTCCCTCTGACAATCCGGGAAGGCCTGACACATAGACCAGCGTTCCCTGGGTATATCAGAGGAATGAAAACTATCAGAAAAACAGGAAATTAAATCTGTTCGCCAGGTGGTTTTTACACATGAAATAAACGGATGCATTCATGTTGGAATGCCGGAGAGAAAAAAATATCAGAAAAGTATTGTGTGAAAAAAAAATGTAACTTTAACTTCTCAAAATTTTCTGAAATCATCCGATTATCTCCGAAACAGGGTGGACAACAACAACTTTAACGATGGATATAACCCATAAAAGCACAATTCTGTGGTAATTGCCTCACAGGACACCATTGATAATTACTTTCTACAAATACTTTTAGATGGAAAGAGCAGAACTTGGAACGAAGGAAAAATTATTAATCTTTAGCCCAATTTTTTTTGTAATAATATTCATTTCATTTTTCTTTAAATTCGAACAAACATCCAGGGAATATTTTTTCAAGCAGGTAGTCCCTGCTGAGTATCATGGTAAAATAATTGCAAAATTTCGAATCTTTAATCACGATGAGCCATTCATCCGATATAAAGACGAAAATTCCGTTTATGAAATGAGTACATTCAATTGGATTGATTTGTATGAAATATCAGAGGTTGGTGACAGTATTTTTAAAAGAAAAAATGACACAGTCTTAATCTTAAAAAAATTCAAAGTGGGGCAGTTAATCAGGATCAATTATTTTTTTAATAAAGGATGGGGTTTTGTCAAAAGAAAATGGTGAGAAATTTATTTTTACAGTGCAAAGAGCCGTTAACCTCAGTAATATGAAACAGCGACTAAATATAATTCTTCTTTTGGTTTGGATGATGACATCTGCCCTGCACTCTCAAGACAGGGGTACATCAATTCCTGGAGGCTGGTCAGATAGTTTATGTAATGCCATGAAAAAAAAGGCAATTAGCGATGGTAATTCAGGGAAGTATTATTTATATCACCAGGGAATCGATTCATCATGGCCCATTAATAGTGTGATTTTAGAAAAATATAATATTGAATTAGAAGATAGAGGAGATATTCAAAATGATGATAGTTATTATAATAATTGGTGTTATACTGATGCTGAATGATAATGCAAATAATTAACAATTGGTTGTTGATAAATTTTTCGGATTAAGGGTTGGTGATGAACATATTGGATATTTCTTTGCAACCGATGTCCGAATTTTTATCACCGAAAGAAATTGCTGGTCTAAAAGACTTACATCGCAAAGTTGATAAGAAGCAGCGCGATAAAATAAAGGCCATTCTTTTATTGAATAGGGGTTATGATTATAAAGAAATAGCAGAAATTTTGATAATCGACTATTCAACTGTTTGGCGTTGGTATGAAACATATGTGACATCAGGTT
>CAIKNA010000241.1 GCA_903828645.1 uncultured Bacteroidales bacterium | reverse complement strand
GCTATTTCACCATCTCCCCGTTTATCAATGCTTCCATGGTAAACGAAAAGCCATACTCCCTTGCCGGAAGTGTATACTGGTCGTGGGTTCTTGCCCCCCAGCTGTCGTCGCCGCCAACACCCATTTGCCTGTAATCGATGTTCAGATCGATAAAAGGTTCCTTTTCCAGATCATGCAGGTGCTTGCCAGCCTGTTTGAAACCTTTCATGTCGTCATAGGTATAGGGAAGGGCACTGAAACAGAAAAGTGGCTGCCCGGTGAATTTCAAGGCAAGGTGCTTTGTGTTTTCAAGGGTCATCCACCTGACATCGGTTTTGTACCCGTTCTCCTGGGGGCGGATATAGGGCGTGAATTGTGCATCCACGGTGCTTTGATATCTGCCGGCAAATGAGGAAGTATTGCGGTCCCAGTAGTTTTCCCAGGGGCCGCGGCCATACCACTCCACTTTATTGAATTCAGGACTGATCTGGAGGTTCAGCCCGAAACGCGGCAATTCAGGAAGCTTTTCTTTCAGCGGCGTCAGGGTTGAGGTAACGGTCACCTTTCCATCTCCGCTGACCCTGTAAGCAACAGTTTCGGTTGCGATTGAATCGGGAAATGCAAATTGCATCGTGACGAGGATCTCTTCATCTGACAGTTTTTTCACTTCGGTTTTCATCACCCTGCGGTTTTCCGAAGCATCAAACCATTTCTGGCAGCGCTTTGGCATGCCGTTGCCGATGTCATTATCGGTTGGCGCCCTCCTGAAATCCGGCAACGCTCCCCGTTTTATCATCTCCATACCGCGGCATTTCCATGAAGAGAGTGTTCCCTCTTTTTTATTGAAGCCAATGGAAAATATCTCAGATACGATCGAGACAGAGGCTCCATCCTCAGAAATTGCCATTGCGACATGCCGCCCTGCGGGGACGAGCATAGGTTTGGAACCCTCCGATGGCAGGGTAAATTGTTCCGAAGCGAGCACATGCCCTTCCCTGAGCAAACCCCATGGCACGGTGGTTTTCAGATAGACATTCACAAAATATTCATTTTCAGGCTGAGGTTCTGACTGAGGCAATGAGAAGTTCAGTGCCCGTGTTGCACCGGGGAGCAAAGTGAAGGAGGGCAGTTTACCAGCAGTGACAACTTTCCCATTGCTTAACAGTTCCCAGTTGACGACCGTATTTGAAAGGTCGTAAAAATCATAGTTATTAGTGATTTCAAAAGAAAGTTTTTTCGGATCCGTCAGTTTGAATTTTACATACTGGTAGACCTTTTTCACCTCCCAGTAACCGGGATGGGGTTTGCGGTCGGGGAAGAGAATTCCGTTGCATTGAAAGTTGCCGTCGCTGGGAACATTTGCGGGGCCAAAATCACCGCCAAAAAGATAGCTGCTGTCGGGTCGGCCCTTGCGGTTCTCTTTGTAAAGGATTCCCTGGTCAACCCAATCCCAGATGCATCCTCCCTGGAGTTGGGGATATTTTTCTATCACATCCCAGTATTCCCTGAAGTTGCCGGTGCTGTTGCCCATGGCGTGGGCGTATTCACACATGATCAGCGGGCGGAGTTGCCGTGAATAGCCGTACCACTTCAAATCCAGGGGAGTATAGTACATCGGACAAAAAATGTCGGTATTAGCCCCCTGCTCGGCTCGTTCATACCATACCGGCCGGCTGTTATCACGGCTTTTAATCCAATCGTAAGTGGCTTCGAAATTACAGCCGTTTCCGGCCTCATTTCCCAACGACCAGATAATGACGCAGGGATGGTTTTTATCACGCTCCACCATGCGCCGGGTACGGTCAAGATGTACTTTCATCCATAAAGGGTTGTTTCCCAGGGTACGGTCGGGATCGTAACCCATGCCATGCGATTCGATGTTGGCTTCATCGATCACATACAAGCCATATTGGTCGCAGAGTTCATACCAGTAAGGATCATTGGGATAATGGCATGTCCTGACGGTATTGATGTTGGCCTCTTTCATCAGGGTGATGTCTTTCAGCATCAGCTCCCTGGATATCACATGTCCGGTTACCGGATCGTGTTCATGCCGGTTCACTCCCTTCACCAGGATGGCTTTTCCATTGATCAGGAATTGCCCGTTTTTTACTTCTGATGTGCGGAATCCCAGGTGACAACCGGTTGATTCGATTATTTTTCCATCCTGGTCTTTCAGGTTGACCACCAGGTAATATAGATTCGGTGTTTCGGCGCTCCATTTCTTCGGGAACGGAATGAATTTTTCGAAAAACAGGGTATCCTCTGATGTACCATGAAGTTGAACGTTTAAAGAGTCGCGGAATTCAGGTGTTACAGCGTTTTTTGAAGCATAAAGGGCGATTTCCAGTTTACAATTACTCCCTTCCCCCTTTTCCGGGAAGGCGGAGGGGTAGGAGCATACGATGGCTGTGACTTTCAGCAATCCGTGGGTGTAATTTGAAAAGAGTCCGCCTGTTGCAAAAAAATCACGAATGCGGGTCATTGGTGTTGAAAATAAATAGACATCCCGGTTTATCCCGCTCATGCGCCACATGTCCTGGCATTCAAGGTAGGTTCCGTCCGACCACCGGAAAACCTCAATTCCAACGGTGTTTTTTCCCGGACGAAGATATCTGGTAATGTTGAATTCGACCGGCGTTTTGGCATCCTTTCCCATCCCGACCCGCTCTCCGTTCAGGTAAACATAACAAAACGACTTCACCGCCCCAAAGTGCAGGAAAACCTCACGGTCGCGCCAGCTACCCGGAATTTCGAAATCGCGGCGATAGGTGCCAACCGGGTTGTAATCATGGGGAACCAGCGGCGGATCGGGCTTCATGAGATGTTTGAACTCGTATGGCTGATTAACATAAATGGGATACCCGTACCCCTGGATTTCAATGGTTGATGGCACCTTTATATCTTTCCACCCGCTCACATCATAAGAATCTTTTTGAAAATCCAGAGGTCGTTTCCCCGGATTTTCTGACCAGTTGAATTTCCATGTTCCGTTAAGCAGCATGTACCAGGGTGATTTGGCCCAATCGTTTTGGAGGGCATCCGTTTCGGCATCGTAGGGAATAAAAGTAGCATGGGGTGGTTCATTATTTATGCCTGTCAACTGCGGGTTCTCCCAATCGTTGGGCCGGGAGTCCTGGGCGTAAAGAGGACCGGAGAGACAGAGTGAGATGGTGAAAAAGCAAGACAGGAAAATCGGCAGAAAGTTTTTCATGGGGAATGTTTTTTCGAAAATAGGAATTTTTTTGAAAACTGAACGGGTTTACAAACTTGTTTCATATGGAAGAGGTTTGAAAATTTATTTGCAAATTCTCCTTTTTTTTAGTATATTAGTAAATTATTTCATAACAATAATATATGATGTTTTTCATAAAGGATGATTTTAAGAAGTTGTTCCTGATTAATTCCTGAGCCATGAAAACCATTATTATTTTATCTGTCCTGTTCCTGAATTCAGGAGTGGGTGCTTTTTGCCAGGTTGGCATCAGCCCTGACAACCGTGCACCTGATCCTTCGGCTGCCCTGGATTTGAATTTCAACAACAAAGGGCTCCTTCCCCCCCGGGTGACTTCCAGTCAACGAAACGGGATTGTTGCTCCTGCGCTGGGGTTGCTGATTTTCAACATTGATTGCAATGACATGCAATATTTTAACGGTGCCGGGTGGCTTCCCCTGGGCAATGCAGGGGCACTCGCGACTCCCGGTGCAATCAATGGAAGCATAACTCCCTGTAACAGTGCGACCGGGCTTACCTATTCGGTTGCAGAGGTGGCAGGGGCAACGGGGTATCACTGGACGGTACCACCCGGGACCCTCATCACCAATGGCCAGGGGACACGCACCGTCACGGTCGCCTTCGGCAGCATCAGCGGGATGAT
>CAIKNA010000240.1 GCA_903828645.1 uncultured Bacteroidales bacterium | reverse complement strand
GTCAAGACCTACGACATGATGAAACTTCCCGGAAATCCTGATGTTTTCAGCAAAGGTGCAGTAACTACCGAGCAGATGACGGATGCCATTATTGCGAAGTTGGGGTAACTGGAAGTAGGCAATAGGCAATAGGGATTTGGCAATTGTTGACCTTGGCGGAATATTCCTTTGCACATTACACTTCGCACTTTTGACTTTCGACTTTCGACTTTTGACTGAAACTTAATACAACATATTAACAATAATAACTCGTCTCATGACTGATGAAATAGTAAAGCTGTGGCCGGAACTGATGTGGATCAAGAATGAAGATCTGCGTGAAAAGACAGCCAGGACCTGGGAACTTGCACTTGAAAGAAGCGTATTGACAGCAGATGATCTGCAAAAGATTCCATTTACCTTGCTTGCCGGACCTGACCTGAAAGTTTCTTTCATGGCGCATAAACGCTGTGTGGTTCATGTTGCAAAGGAATCCGGTGATAAGATGAATGAATTTTTCGGGAATGACCTCCCGGTGAATATGGATGTCCTGCTGGCCGGCGCCATCCTTGCGGATGTCGGAAAGTTACTGGAATACGAAGTGGGGACGGATGGAAAATCATTCCAGGGTAAATATGGAAAATATCTCCGTCATCCATTCTCCGGAGTATCACTGGCTGAACAATGCGGTGTGCCTGCAGATGTCTGCCATATCATCGCAACGCATGCCGGTGAAGGCGATATGGTTAAACGAACGGTTGAAGCATACATCGTTCACCACGCAGATTTCATGACATTCGAGCCATTCAGGGAAAGGTTGAAATAGATATTCGGAATCAATTCTAGAAAAAAGACTATGACAATTATTGAAAAGATCATCGCTGCTCATTCCAACCAGGCTTCCGTTAAACCTGGCGATATTGTGGATGTTTCAATTGATACACGTGCTGCCCGTGACTTTGGTGGTGCAAATGTTGTAAAGAATCTTCTGGATAACGGGTTGAAGGTTGATGATCCGTCAAAAACCATTTTTACTTTCGATTGCAACCCGGGTGGTTCCGATCAGAAATACGCAGCCAACCAGCATTACTGTCGCCAGTTTGCACGCGAAAATGACATCCGGATCTATGATGTTGACTCGGGTATCGGCACGCACCTGGCCATTGACGGCGGGCTTGCATGGCCGGGAAGCACGTTCGTCTCCACCGATTCTCATGCCAACATCATGGGTTCGATCGGTTCATTCGGACAGGGCATGGGTGACCAGGACATCGCAGCAACATGGGCAAAAGGGTTTGTCTGGTTCAAAGTTCCGGCAACGGTCAAACTGAATTTTACCGGAAAAAGACCGGCCAATGTCTCTGCAAAGGATGTTGTACTGAATCTTCTTGGCATTTTTGGCGCGAATAAACTCCTTGGATATTCGGTTGAACTTGCCGGTCCTGATATTGATAAACTAACCCTGGCGGAACGCGTCACTATTTCTTCCATGGCTACCGAGATGGGTGCGATCATTTTGCTGTTCTCCCCCTCCCCTGCAGTCTTGGCTGAACTGAAAGCACTCACCGGTAAAGATTACCAGACTGTACTTCCCGACAAGGATGCCGTATATGAAAAAGTATTCGACATTGATTTTGGGAAATTCGTCCCGATGGTAGCAAGACCGGGGCATCCGCATGATGATGTGGCTGTGAAAGAGGTTTCCAACCTGAAAATCGATTCCGGTTTTATCGGGAGCTGTACAAATGGAAGGATTGATGACCTGAGAATTGCTGCCGGAATATTAAAAGGTAATAAAGTTGCCCCGGGAGTTGTCCTGAAGATTGTCCCGGCCACGGACTCTATCTGGAACCAGGCGCTGAATGAAGGATTGATCGCGATATTCAAGGAAGCTGGTGCCATGGTTTCAAATGCAGGTTGCGCAGGTTGTGCAGCCGGCCAGGTTGGTCAGAACGGACCAGGCGAAGTCACCATCAGCACAGGGAACAGGAATTTCGAAGGAAAGCAGGGAAAAGGATTTGTTTACCTTGCATCCCCTGCGATCGTTGCAGCATCGGCCATTGCAGGCTATATTACCACGCCTGATGCAATTCCTTCCACGCCGGTAAAATTCGATAATAAAGCCACGATCAAGTCTAAAGTGACAGAGAAGGTAAAGACTGAAAAACCAAAAATCGTGGAAGGCCGAATCTGGATCATCCCGAAGGACGATATTGATACGGATATGATCTTCCATAACCGGTATCTCACCATCACTGATATCAAGGAGATGGGACAATATACTTTCGACAACCTGAAAGGATTCGAGAACTTTGCTAAAAATGCAAAACCCGGGGATATTGTAATCACCAATAAAAACTTTGGCGCCGGAAGTTCCCGTCAGCAGGCTGTGGATTGTTTCCTTTCCTTGGGGATTTCCTGTCTTCTTGCAGAATCCTACGGTGCGATTTATGAACGAAACGCCATCAATGCTGCGTTGCCGATCCTGACTTATGATCCTGCAAAACTTGCTGAAGCAGGCTTAAAAGACGGGGATTCAATCCGCGTTGATTTTGTCAAAGGCGAACTCACCAACCTTCAGAATAATAAAACGATCGGGATCAACAGGTTTTACGATGCCCAGCTTGCCATCTACGAGAATGGCGGTTTGCTCTGAAAGCAGTCAGGAAATAAGTTGTTTGTTTTCCGGTCTTGTGAACTTCCACCGGTTGTGTGACCACAGGTAATACTGTGGTGTTTTGATGATCTTCTCCTCGAGAATCTGCATGAATTTCCG
>CAIKNA010000239.1 GCA_903828645.1 uncultured Bacteroidales bacterium | reverse complement strand
CGTTTTGCATCTACAAACACAGCATGTCCGCCAATGGGCTGCTGAACAGGGATCCCGTAATCAAGCAAGAGATGACCGAGGTACTCGACCTGTTTGATGCGTGATTCCAGGAATTCAAACTCTGTTCCTTCGTAAAGTCCTTGTGCAATGGCATTCATGTCGCGTCCCGAAAGACCTCCGTATGTGATATATCCTTCATACATGATCTCAAAAACACTCGCCTGGCGATGCAGTTCCTTGTCGCGCATGGCAATAAAACCGCCCATATTTACGATGGCGTCTTTCTTGCTGCTCATCACCATCACATCGGCATAAGAAAATGTCTCGGCAACAATCTCACGGATGGTTTTGTTCTCATATCCTTTTTCACGTAGCTTGACGAAATAAGCATTCTCGGCAAAACGGGCGCCGTCAATGACTACCGGCTTCCCGAACGTGTCGGCCAGTTTCCTGATGGCCCTGAGGTTTTCCATCGATACAGGCTGACCTCCGGCAGAATTGTTCGTGATGGTCATGATGATGAACGGGATCTTCTCGTGCTGCTTTTTGAGCACATCCTCAAGTTTCGCCAGGTCTACATTTCCTTTGAACGGATGGAGTACTGTCGTATCAAAAGCCTCGCTGATCGTGCAGTCGCATGCAAATGCCTTCCGGTATTCAATATGGCCCTTGGTGGTATCAAAATGAGAATTTCCGGGAACAACATTCCCTTCTTTTACGAGCACGGAAAAGAGCACATTCTCAGCAGCCCTTCCCTGGTGCGTCGGGAGAAAATAGTCAAACCCAAGGATGTTTTTGATCGCCGACTGCATCTTGAAGTAGGAAGAAGCCCCGGCATAGCTTTCGTCGCCGAGCATCATTTCCGACCATTGACGGTCGCTCATGGCACCTGTCCCTGAATCCGTAAGCAAATCAATGAAGACATATTCGCTCTTCAGGCGGAACAGGTTGTATTTTGCTTCTTTAATCCATTTTTCACGCTCTTCACGCGTACTCTTCCGGATGGTCTCCACCATCTTGATTTTGTAAGATTCTGAGAAAGGTAATTCCATGGCAAGAGAGATTGATACAAGAAACAAAGGTAGGAATATTTTCAAATCTAATATTTTTTCGCAGGAGTTTGCTTAATTTCCAAATTTCCCGTAGGTTTGCTAACAGAAAGAAACTGACGGCTTTTCATCGGAATACTGCGTCAGATTACATAAACTCATAAATCAGGAAGGATCAAAACTCATGACACAATCCAACGAAAACAAAGAAAAGTTCATGCTCACCAGGCTTTCAGATCTTGACCAACTGGCGCTGAAGAAGGGAAAAAAGAAAGTCGCGGTAGCCGTGGCTCACGACGAACATTGCCTTGAGGCTATTTGTGCCGTGATGAAAAAAGGGATCATCGACGCAATACTTGTTGGGTCTGAAGCAAAGATCAGGGAGATTGCCTCCAAACTGAAACTCGATCTCATGGGATCGACAATATTTAATGAGGAAAATGATGTCCTGGCGGTAAAGCGTGCCGTGAAATATGTCCGCGACAAGGAAGCCGATATCCTGATGAAAGGCAATGTTGCTACCGCGACATTCCTGAGAGGCGTCCTCGATAAGGAACAGGGACTGAGAAAGTCGGATGTGCTGTCACACCTGGCATTCTTTGAAGTGCCTACGTACCATAAAGTGATTGCCCTGACCGATGCCGCGATGGTCATCGCACCTGATCTTAAAACCAAGATCGCCATCATTAACAGTTCGGTTAGCTTCATGAACAGCATCGGGTATACAAAACCCAAAGTTGCCATGCTGTGTGCTGTTGAGATGGTAAATGAGCAGATGCCGGCAACGATGGATGCTGCCCTGATCGCAAAGATGAATCAGCGCGGCCAGATCAAAAATTGCATCATCGACGGTCCGCTTGCCTACGACAATGCCGTGAGTGCCGAAAGTGCAAAACATAAAGGGATCGTGAGTGATGTTGCCGGTGATGCAGATCTGCTGGTTGTTCCTGATATTGAAGCAGGGAACATGCTTTACAAATGCTACGGCTTCTCTGCCAATGCCAAACTGGCTGCAGTGATCCTCGGGGCTGCTGCTCCAATCGTCCTTACTTCCCGCTCGGATACGGAAGAATCAAAGCAGGCAAGCATCATCATGGCCGCTGCCAGTTAATCTGCACCCGGTTATTTCTTTGTCCCGGTTAAGGGCCACATATTTTAGACAAAATCCTTTGTATGCCGAAACGATTGTTTAAGACCAAACCGATCCATTTATTAATGGAGGAGGCTGATGATGGAAAGACCGGGCTGAAAAAAACCCTGACTGCCACGCAACTGATCCTCCTGGGGATCGGCGCAATCATCGGGGCAGGCCTGTTTGTCAGGACCGCCGCTGCTGCTGCCAATAATGCCGGCCCTTCCGTTACCCTGGGTTTTATCATTGCAGGACTGGGTTGCGCTTTTGCCGGCCTTTGCTACGCCGAATTTGCTTCCATGATCCCCATATCAGGAAGCGCTTATACTTACTCCTATGCAACCATGGGCGAATTCACTGCCTGGGTCATCGGGTGGGACCTGGTCCTCGAATATGCACTGGGGGCCGCAACTGTCAGCATTGCATGGAGTGAGTACCTGAACAAGCTTTGCGGTTATTTTAATTTTCAGATTCCTTATGCATTGTGTCACTCGCCGATGCAGGTGCTCCGAAGCAGTTCCGGGGCAATCATCGCTCATGGTTACATCAACCTTCCTGCATTGTTTATTATTATTGCGCTTTCCCTGCTCCTGATCAAAGGTGTAAGGGAATCCTCGATCTTCAATGCCATCATCGTCATCACGAAAGTGGCGATTGTTATCCTCTTTATCGTCCTTGGATGGTCGTTCATCAAAGCATCAAATCATACACCCTTTATCCCTGCTCCCGGAACCTACACCGATGAACAGGGAGTGATCCATAATTTTGGCGGAATACTCGGGATCCTGGGAGCAGCCGGTGTGGTCTTTTTTGCGTTTATCGGGTTTGATGCGGTTTCTACGGCGGCTCAGGAGACAAAAGACCCGAAACGGGCCATGCCGATCGGGATCCTTGGCTCACTGATTATCTGTACCCTGTTGTACATCCTTTTTGCATTTGTACTCACCGGTGTTGCCGGGGTTGAGGATTTCAGGCATGCCGGGAAAGAAGCCTCCGTTACTTACACCATTCAGACGTATATGCATGGTTATGGATGGCTGGCCAAACTGGTCACAGTAGCCATTCTTGCCGGGTTCTCGTCGGTGATCCTGGTGATGCTCTACGGCCAGTCGAGGGTTTTTTATTCGATGAGCAAAGACGGGCTGGTTCCAGCTGCATTCTCAAAGATCCACCCGAAGTTCAGGACACCGTATCAGTCGAACATTTTATTTATTGTATTTGTCGGGGCATTTGCATCTTTTGTTCCGGGTGATATCGTTGGGGATATGACCAGCATCGGGACATTGTTTGCATTTATCCTGGTATGTGCCGGGATCATCATTTTAAGGAAAACACATCCGGAACTTCAACGACAGTTTAAAGCGCCTTTTGTCCCGGTTGTCCCTGTCCTCGGGATCATTACCTGTGGTGCCATGATTTACGGGTTGGGTTGGCCCAACTGGGTCAGGCTGGGGATATGGATGGTTATCGGACTGGTTTTTTATTTCTCTTATGGGATAAGAAAGAGTAAACTCAGGACACTTGATGGTCGTAAGAATGAAAACAAGTTGTCAAAATGAAGGAAATACGCATAATTGCCATTAATCCGGGTTCCACATCGACCAAAATAGCGGTGTACCAGGATAGTGACCCGATCTTCGTAAAGAATATCAAGCATTCATCGGAGGAACTGGAGCCTTTTCCAAAGATCACCGACCAGTTCCAGTACCGGAAAAATATTATCATGACACAGTTCCGGGAAGCCGATATCAGCATTGACAAGGTCAGGGCTGTGATGGGAAGAGGTGGTTTGCTGAAACCGATCCCATCGGGTGTTTATGCCGTGAATGATGCCATGATACAGGATCTGCAACACAGTGCATTGGGAGAACATGCCAGTAACCTGGGAGGCCTGATTGCCCATGACATCGCCCTGGAAATTCCTGGTGCCAAATCCTACATTGCCGATCCCATCGTGGTCGATGAACTGGAAGATATCGCGAGAATTGCAGGCCACCCGTTATTCCAGCGCCGTTCGGTTTTTCATGCATTGAACCAGAAAGCGGTTGCACGTGAATATGCAAAATCCAACCAGAAGAAATACGAAAACCTGAATCTCATAGTTGTTCACCTCGGTGGTGGAATCACGGTCGGAGCTCATCGTAAGGGAAGGGTCATTGATGTCAACCAGGGCCTTGACGGGGAAGGGCCATTCACGCCCGAACGCAGCGGCACATTGCCTGTCGGGGAACTTGCAAGACTCTGCTTCAGCGGAAAGTACACACAAAAAGAGGTGCTTACCATGATCAAAGGCTGCGGAGGTTTAGTGGCCTACCTGGGAACCAACAATGCCTACGAAGTTGAGAAAATGGTTGAAGCCGGGGATCAGAAAGCCACGCTGATCTACGATGCCATGGCTTACCAGGTGGCAAAATGCATCGGGGAGATGTATACTGTGCTGAGATGCGAGGTAGATGCCATCCTCATCACCGGTGGAATCGCGTATGATAAAAATTTCGTCAATGCGATCCAGGAGCGGGTCTTTAAAATGGCTCCGGTGCATGTCTATCCGGGTGAGGATGAAATGCGTGCCCTCGTCATGAACGGACTGATGGTGATCAGGGGAGAGCTGGAACCCAAAGAATATGTCTAACACGCATCCATCATCGCTTTCACGAGATTGTCAGTACCTTCAGCAATCTGCATGAGCGTTGAATCAAGCATGTAACAAGGTGTTGTAAACACTTTATGCGTGTCATCCATCACAACTTCTCCATGGGTTGCCACCACATATTCCGATCCCATCTTTTGAATAAATTCGCCGGATGCAGGATCATTTCCGGTGGTTAACCGTGTGCCTGAAAAAAGTTTAGCCAGTATAACCGGTGCAATACACATGGCTCCGACAGGCTTCCCTGCCTTATGCATTTCCATAATGGATTGTTCAACAGCAGGCTGGACACGGCAATTGTCACCTTCAAATGCCCAGGTTGAAAGATTTTTCGCACAACCAAATCCTCCCGGGAAAATGATGGCATCAAAATG
>CAIKNA010000238.1 GCA_903828645.1 uncultured Bacteroidales bacterium | reverse complement strand
CGGTGATAGTCCTTTCGGATCTTGCATCACATGAATGAGCATCGGTAACGGTGAGTTTGTATGTGCCAGCACATAATCCCGAGAGATCTTTGGTGGTTGCGCCATTGTTCCAGTGATAGGTATATGGTGCAGTTCCACCCGATGTGAACATCGTTGTGATGGTGCCATTGCAAGCTCCCTTGCAGGTTACGTTGGTTGTTGAACCCTGCCATGAAACTTCGCCAGGTTCACCAACTGTCCAACTGCCGGTCACGGTGCAATTGTGTGCATCGGTTACGGTGACAGTATAGTTACCAGCGCAAAGGTTGCTGACATTCTGTGTGGTAGCTAAGTTGCTCCATGCATAGGTGTATAATGTTGTTCCTCCGGAAACGGAGATGTTGATTGTTCCGTCGCAGTAGGTTTTACAAGATGCGTCTGTTGGAGTTCCACTAACAGCAAGTGCGTTTGGCGCGCCAACTGTCCAGCTACCGGATGTCTGGCAGCTGTGTGCATCAGTTACGGTAACAGTATAAGTACCTTCGCAAAGGCCGCTTATATTCTGTGTTGTAGCTGAGTTGCTCCATGCATAGGAATAGTTTGTGGTTCCACCGGTTACGGTGACGTTGATTTTACCATCGCAGGCACCTTTGCAAAGTGCATTGACAGGAACGCCGCTAACCGAAAGTAAATCGGGCTGACCTACTACGAAGCTACCTGTTGCCTTGCACAAATGCGCATCGGTAACGGTAACAGTATAGGTTCCCGGGGCCAGTCCGTTGATATCTTCCGTTGTAGCAGAATTGCTCCACAGGAAAGTATATAACGTTGTACCGCCGGTTACAGTGATGTCAATCGCTCCGCCTGTTCCATTGTAACAAAGGGCCGGGGTGATCACGGCACTTGGTAAAACAGTCAGTTGATCAGGCTCGGTGATGGTCCTTTCGGATCTTGCATCACATGAATGAGCATCAGTAACGGTGAGTTTGTATGTGCCAGCACATAATCCCGAGAGATCTTTGGTGGTTGCACCATTGTCCCAATGATAAGTATAAGGTGCAGTTCCACCCGATGTGAACATCGTTGTGATGGTACCATTGCAAGCCCCTTTACAGGATACATTGGTAGTGGAACCCTGCCAGGAAACTTCACCGGGTTCGCCAACGGTCCAGCTGCCGGTCACGGTGCAATTGTGTGCATCGGTTACGGTCACAGTATAATTGCCAGCACAAAGATTGCTGACATTCTGTGTTGCAGCTGAGTTGCTCCAGGCATAAGTATAGTTGAGTGTTCCTCCGGTAACGGTGATGTTAATCTTTCCGTCGCAGTAGGTTTTACATGATGCATCAGTTGGAACACCTTGAACGGCAAGTGCATCAGGTGCACCAATCGTCCAGCTGGCAGTCTTGGTGCACAAGTGTGCATCAGTGACAGTCACAGTATAAGTGCCTGCACAAAGGCCGCTTACATTTGGTGTTGAAGCTGAATTGCTCCAGGCGTAGGTGTAGTTTACTGTTCCGCCGGTAACGGTGATGTTGATCTTTCCGTCACACGCACCTTTGCAACTTGCATTGGTTGGAACGCCGGTAACGCCAAGGACAGCCGGTGCGCCGATCGCCCAGCTTCCAGTCGCAGTGCAACCATTTGCATCTGAGACAGTCACGGTATAAGTGCCTTCGCAAAGACCGCTTACATTTGGTGTTGAGGCTGAGTTGCTCCAGGCATAGGTATAATTTGTTGTTCCACCGCTAACGGTGATGTTGATCTTTCCATTGCAGTCACCTTTGCATAATGCATCGGTAGGAACTCCGCTCACGGAAAGAAGGTTAGGTTGACTTACAAAGAAACTGGCTGTTGCCTTGCATGAGTGAAGATCAGATACGGTAACAGTGTACCCACCTGATAACAATCCACTGATGTTTTGAGTCGTTGCGGAGTTGCTCCATATAAAGGTATATGATCCGCTTCCGCCGCCAGGGGTGATGTTGACTGCTCCATTGCTGTATCCGTTACACGTAACGGGGGTCGCATTGCCTGAAACAGTAACCGCTGATGGCTGTGTTACCTGCCAACTGCCGGTTATGTTACACCCTAAATGATCAGTTACCGTAACGGTATATGCTCCTACGGATAAACTGCTGATGTTTTGTGTCGTATTTGTATTGCTCCACAAGTAAGTATAAGGAGAAGTCCCTCCTGAAGGAGTTATGTTAATTGCCCCATCATTGTACCCGTTACAGGAAATTGCTACAGGAACACCGCTGACAGAAAGTGGCGACGATGATGAAGCGATAACGAAAGCACTTGAAGCTTGAGAACACAGATTGGCATCCGTAACGGTAACCGTATAGGTGCCGGCTGGCAATCCTGTCCGGTTTTTTACCGTAGGACCATCACTCCATGCATAGGTATATGGTGTAAGTCCCCCGGACACGTTAAGATTGATGGCACCGGAATTTGCTCCGAAACAGATAATCGGAGTTGTTGTTCCACTAATAATAATCGGATCCAATACGGTCACTACAACTCTACCTCCGTAGAAACCTCCCGGAGGTGGTGCAAACTGGACCCATAAATAGAATTTATCCGTAGCATATCCAAGACCAGAAGGATTTTGAACTGATCCGGGAGGATAAATTACAGGATCTCTTTCTGTTGATGTCCACGAGCCACTAAAATTTTCCCAGTGGAAAGTAGCATCAAGATTTTTACAGGCGGTTCCGTAATTACAAAAAAGCTGAATTGGCTCTCCGTAACATAAAGGTGTTTTCGCAACTGTCTGCGATCTGGCAGTGTATGATAAAGCCAGCATGATGAAGATTAAGGCTGGTAAAAGCCTCAGCGACTTCATCGTTGTCTTCAGGTAAAGTGTTTTCATAATTTAGTGATTAGTTTAAACTAGGTTTATTTAATAATGGGTAAGATATAGTGGGGTTGATTAATTTCATTGAAAATGAAAAAATCGCTGGCCGCCTAAGGCGGTGGTTCTAGCAGGATGTATATTTTGGTTTTCTGCATGGCTTAAAATTTAGTTTTGTAAATATTGACTTTTTTCAACATGCGAAAACAGAATTCAGCAAATGCCTAATAACTAGCTATTTCTTGACGATTTCGTTAGAGTAGTTACATAACATCCTGAAAAACTGATTTTTCGTCGACAAATTTAGTTTTAAATTCAGTATAAATAACACACGAAAGTAAAAAAAAATCTCTCGAATTGGCTGAGATTTTAATAATAATTTGCATCATTTTGAGAATTATGTCATCAAATGTCTAAAATCATGTATTTTTACTATTTTTGGCGATTCAAATTTCATTTTGCATCATTATCTGACATTTTAGTTGTTGTTGTTTTATCAAAATCAAAAGTATTAACAAAAGATTTTCCTGCGGGAACTTCAATATTAATAAAATGTTAAATTTGACAGAAATATGGACAACACTCGTAGTGATACCAGCCGGATAAAAATCATGATTGCTGAGAATCAGGTGATTATTCTTCATTCACTTGTTTCACTCATTGAATCTCTCGGGGATTTTGAAATCACCGGAACTGCTTCAGATGGATACGAATTGCTGAAAAAACTTGAAGGCACGAAACCTGATGTCATCCTGCTGGATATTATAAAACCCGGGTTGACCGGGATCGAAGTAGCCCGTATCATTGATGAAAAGATGCCCTGGGTGAAAGTTATCTCATTATCGAGGCATAACCATCCATCCTTTATCAAGGAGATGTTAAAGCATGGGGTGAAAGGTTTTTTGTCAAAAAATTGTACGGTCGAAGAACTCCATGAGGGAATAAAAAGAGTTTACAATGGGAAAACCTATTTTTGCAGTTTGTGCTCCAGGGTGATCCTGCATGATTATGCATCGGAACCTGTTGAGGGAGCTGCTGATTTCAGAACCATAACGCCCAGGGAGATCGAAATCATTGGCTACCTTTCAGATGGTTACTCAACAAAAGAGATTTCCAATAAATTATTCATCAGTGATAAGACGGTGGAAAGGCATAAGTCGAATTTATTAAAAAAGATGCAGTTGCGTAACACAGCCCAATTGATTAAGGTGGCTGTTGAAAATGGACTATTAATTCATTAAACATCCCATGAAGCCTGAGGTAAAGTTAAAAAACACCGATAAAAGCACAAAAAGGCCTATAGCCAAAGTCGTAAAAAAGAGATATTGGTATGATGGAATCATTCACAATACCACTTTCCTGGTCGTTTTTTTACTGGCCCTGACTTTTTCCAGTTATCTGCCTACACTTAGCAATGATTTTATTCCCACATGGGACGACAATGCCTATATCACAGACAACGTATTGATAAGGAGTCTCTCCCCCGCGGCAATAAAGGAGATGTTCACTTCCCAGGTTGGAGGAACTTATGTGCCGCTGCCATTGCTTTCTTATGCGATAGAATACAAGGCATGGGGGTTAAATCCGTTGCCCTTTCATCTGACAAATCTTTTACTTCACCTCATAGCAACTTTCCTGGTATTCAGGATACTTTGCCAGTTGAAGCTGGATAAACTTTATGCTGCGGCTGCTGCATTGATTTATGGCATTCACCCTATGGGCGTTGAATCGGTAGCGTGGGTGACTGAACGGAAGGACCTCCTTTATTGTGTTTTTTATTTCGGGTCCTTTCTGTTATATATATATTATCTACAGGCCAAATTGCGCAGACCTTTGTGGCTCCTCGCCAGCCTTGGCCTTTTTATTCTTGCTCTTTTTTCAAAGATACAGGCAGTCTCCCTTCCACTGGTTCTGTTGCTGGTGGATTATTATTTCGGACGGAAAGATTGGGGAAAGATATTTGCAGAAAAAGTCCCATTCTTTATTCTTTCAATTGTATTTGGCATTGCAGGGATATTTGTACTCAGGAGCGTAGGGGCATTGAAAGTAAACGCACTTTTTACACTGACGGAAAGGATGTTTTTCGGGATATATTCGCTGAGTGCATATCTCCTTAAATTTTTCGCACCAGCAACCATGAGTGCTTTCTATCCTTACCCTGTCAGCAGCGGCCATGCCCTGCCATTAATCTATTACATTAGCCCGCTGTTTATCCTGCTTACAGGTTTTGCCGTTTTCCGTCTCGCCGGAAAATCCCGGGCCATCGTTTTTGGCTCACTCTTTTTTCTTTTTTCGATCATGTTCATGCTTCAGATCTTTGGTGCCGGCCAGGGGTTCCTGGCCGATCGTTATGTAAAAGTTCCTTACCTGGGCCTGGTTTTTATTGCAGGCTGGGGGATGGACCATTACCGTGAAAAGTTTAAAAATTGCGCTTCCATCATGTGGTTGGTTTTTGCAGCCTACTCCGTAATTTTCATGGTCTCCACTTACCACAGGTGCCAGGTTTGGAAAAACGGAGGAACACTCTGGACCGATGTTATTGAACGATACCCGGGGAGAGACGCACGGCCTTATTCATGCAGAGGTCTCTATTTTCGTGCAGAAAAGGATAATGAAAAAGCCCTTGCAGATTTGAACAGGTCGCTGACCCTCGATCAGGATGCCGAGATTATGCTGATGCGTGGAAATATCTATTTCGAAAAAGGCAGGGATGATTCAGCTTATACCGATTATATCAGGGTTTTGAAAGTTAAAATGGACAATGCTCTTGCGTTGAGTAACCTGGGCGCTATTTATGTACGGAGAGGTCAGAATGATTCAGCGGTCTATTGCCTGGGTAAATCTATTAAACTCGACAGCAGTTCAGCGGTTTCATATGCAAACCGTGCAGTCGCAAATGGCGCACTGGGGAAAACGGATGAGTCGATCGCCGATTTTAAACATTACCTTACCATCCGGCCGAATGATGAAAGGGTTTTCATGAGCATAGCCATAGCTTACCAGCGATCCGGGCGCTACCAGGAGAGTCTGGGGTGGTTCGATAAAGCGATCGGTCAAAAACCTGATTTCGGAAATTACTATTTCTTCCGGTCCCAGTCTTACAAATTATCCGGGAACAGGGCCAGTGCTCTTGCAGATGCCCTCAAAGCCATGGATCTGGGGGTAAAGGTTCCCCCGGAATATGTTCAATCACTCAGATGATTCCAGGTCGCAAGATGATAGCTGTTTCACTTTAATGCCTTTAACAATATATTGCGGAACAATGAAGAAAAAACATCTTTATTTATTTGTGTTTCTATTCGGAACAGCCATCTACCTGAATACCCTGCCCAATAAATATGCTTATGACGATTTCAGCGTTGTCGGGGGAAATAAATTTACCCAACAGGGGCTGGCCGGAATATTCGGCCATTTGTTCAATGATAGTTTTACCGGGTTCACAGGACAGAAGAATCTCTTCAGGGGCGGCAGGTACAGACCGCTCTCATTAATGACATTCAGCGCGGAATACCAGTTTTTCGGTGCAAATCCTTTTGTGAGCCATTTTGTGAACATGGTCATATATGGATTGATATGCATGATGCTTTTTAAAGTACTTGCCGCTTTGTTCCAGGAAAAACTGGTCTTTAAAAAGTTCACTGATTATTTTTTAAGTTTGTCCCTGATGGCTGCACTGATTTTTGCTGCCCATCCCATCCATACGGAGGCTGCCGCGAATATCAAAGGGAGGGATGAGTTAATGGCACTCCTTTTTGGCTTGTTGGCGTGGAATTCAATCCTGGTTTATACCGACAAAGCAAAAACAGTTCATGCCTTTTATGCCGGACTTTTCTTTTTCCTTGCCCTGATGTCAAAAGAGAGCGCCTCACCGCTCCTTTTATTAATTCCGGTTTCATTGTATTGTTTCAGAAGCAAATCAATATTCCGTAAATCGGCAATGTTTGCCTCCCTGAGTTTGCTTGCAGGTTTTGCAGTATTCATGGTAATCCGGCAAAGTGTACTCGGATGGAGTGCAAAGCCTTCCATGCCTGATAACATTCTCAGCAATTCATTCATGTATGCTTCGGGTTTTTCTGAACGATACGGAACCACATTTTACACACTATGGCGTTACCTGAAATTGTTAATTATGCCCCATCCGCTCACCATAGATTATTATCCATATTACATCCCTTATGTCGGGCTGTCGGATATGCGGTCGCTATTGCCTTTGCTGTTGTATTTGGGGCTGGTCGCGGCTGCCTTGCTGCTGACTTCTCGTAAAAATACTGCCGGTTTCGGGATGCTTTTCTACCTTGTTGCACTGTTTCCTGTTTCGAATCTCCTGTTTATCGTGGGGCCTTTTATGGGCGAACGGTTTCTGTTTATCCCCTCAGTCGGTTTTGCCATTGTCGTTGCCTGGATACTGATCAGGGGTGCAGAAAAGACAAAAACGACCCGGTTTCTTCCATATGCCGTTACATTGTTGCTCTTGCTCTATTCAGGAAAAGCCATTTCACGCAACTTTGACTGGAAAGATAGTTTTACACTCTACACGCAGGATGTGAAGACCTCTGTCAACAGCGCCATTATCAACAAGGGCGCAGGGCATGAACTGCTGTTAAAGGCCGAAGCGGCCAGCGACACGGCAGAGAAAAGGGGTTACGCCCAAAAAGCCATTCCCTATCTTGAACTTGCGGCAAAACTTAACCGGACTGAAACAGAAACATTCCTCCTTGCCAATGCCTACTATGAGGTCGGGGAGTATGAAAAGTCACTTGCCATGTTCCTGGAAACACTCAGGATCAGCAAGAATTATGAAAAAGCCTACGGCAACTATTTTATTTCGGTGAACCGGTTGAAATCTCCGGCCCTGAAGATCAGGTATTACAATCTCCTGATACAGATGACAGGTGAAAGGTATGACAGCTATTATAATAAAGGACTTGTTTTCGGCAAAGAGATGAATCAGCTGGACTCGTCTATCAATAACCTGGTCAGGGCCAGCCGGATCGATAGTACAAAACTGGATTGCCTCAGCGACCTGGGTGTCGCATACGCCATGAAAGGAAATTTCAGCCAATCTGCGTTGTATCTTGAAAAAGCCCTCAGGATCAATCCGAACGATATGAAAATCAGGCAAAATCTTGCCGCATCTTATTTCCACATGGGGAACCTGGCCAGGGCAAAAGAACTTTCGGGCGGTAAATAGGGGCTGGTGAAAAAGAAGCAATCATCAGAATATTAAAAATATATGTGTTTGGGTGTGCAGGAATAATGAAAGGTTTTCATCACTTCCTTGCACAATCCCTGCATTTTCGTAACCATTTGTTCCTGCAAATTTTTTAATTTGGCAACATAGTTGCCTGATCTTTGTAGGAATAAATGGAAGGATTGATCTAAAGCAGCGTAGCTGCGACATCTATCATTCGCAACATTAAAAATGTTTTCATTTCGCCCCGCCGGGGCTCACAGGTGGTACTGTTTTCTCAGGCTACCAAGATAACGCCCCTCGGGCGCATTGGTTGATGAGTTCGTCGAATCATTTTTGTGTGTTTTCATTGCTGCTTTTTCACCAAGCCCTAAATAATCCGGTAAAAGGGCAGGTTAATAATCACAGACCGGAGTGATCGGGTTTGATGGGGCGGGGCTTGAAATAGAAACATCAGAAAATAAGCATAAACCCCTGAGGCCAGGCAAAGACGACCAGTGGCAAGGAGATTCCTGGATAATTATCTGATTTTGTTTTTTTCAAGATTGGAGGCACGTTCCAGGTACTTCTTCGAAAATTCAGCCTCCCCCATGTTTTGGTATACTGCCGCCAGATTTTTCATCAACTGGAGGTCATTCGGATTCAATTTTTCTGCAGTCTCAAAGGCTTTTTTTGCCCCAGCCCAGTTTTTTGCCATGCCATAAGCAATTCCAAGATTATTCTGTGCTGCAAAATCAGATGGATTGAGGCGAACGGCAGATTCAAGGTAGGGAACCGCTGCCACAGGATCCTTTTTGTCATTCAGATAAATCGTTCCAAGGTTAATATTGACATCGTACCTCTCAGGATTGATGGCCCTGAGGCGCCCTAACAATTCAATCTTATGATCCGTATTGTCATATTGATTCATAAGCTTCTGGAAATTAAGGTACACCTTGGGATTGTCCGGCAGATAATGGAGAATGGTTGAATAGATCGTTAATATAGTGTCGTAGTTTTTATTGTAACTGTAATAAGCAGAAGCAAGATTAAAGAGCGCGATGATCTGTTTGGGATATATCTGTAAAGCTTTCTGCTGGTACCTGATTGACTGGCGAAGCAAATTTTCCCTGAGAGAAACATCTTTCACTGTTGCAGCTTTCTGTACCATGTATTCACCGGCAAGTTCATTGCCTTTTGCGCTGTTTGCCGAAACCTTCACATCTGTGGTAAAAAGTGTGTAACTGTCTGCCCAAGCCAGGTTGCGGGAAATGGTCTTCACACCGTAAAGTGAAAATATCACCAGCATCAGTCCACCGGTGAGCCTGGCCGAAAGGATTCGATTCCCATCAACTCTCTCCATCCCCTGGTTCAGAATCCAGGCAAATGCAAGGCAAAACCCAAGGGAGGGCATATAGAGAAAACGTTCATTCATGAATGCTCCGATCGGGAACATCAAATTTGAGACAATAGACAAGGTGTAACTATTTACCCCCTGTTTTTTAAATCCAGGGGTTATTAACAATTTTCAGGATTGTTGTCCTGCTGTTATTCTAAATCCAACGGATATCAACCGTTTTCTGTTGATAGTTTGTTCGTAAGATAGCTGATTTTACTATTG
>CAIKNA010000237.1 GCA_903828645.1 uncultured Bacteroidales bacterium | reverse complement strand
TTCGCTTCCGGCCATTCACTCTTCATCTCCGACAACACCGGCAAAAACCAGGGAAATGTTTATGTTTACAACATGATGGGGCAGCTCATCGCCTCGTCTGAGTTGAACGGAAATGCCACCATTAAATTGAATCTCAACGTGCCCGCCGGTTACTACCTTGTAAAAGCGGTAACCAGCGATCAGGCATATTCAAACAAGGTTTTTATCAATCAGTAAAACGACTTCCCCAAAAGTTCCTCCCTCTTTTAGGCGGGATCGGGGGCCAATAATCAAACCAGAATATCATGAAAAAAAGCATCAGAACTACCATGTTCTCCGTGATCCTCCTAGGATCCATGGCATTTGCCCAGGTTGTCTTTGCACAGGCTCCTCCGCCTCCGCCGGCAGACAAAGGCACTAACAATAACAAGGCCCCCGGAGGCACCGCACCAATCGATAGCGGGATCTACATCGCTGTTGCCCTGGTGGCAGGTTTTGGGGCATGGAAATTATATAAAAGGGCGCAAACAGTTAAAAACTGATCTTCAGGAGTTGAATTGATCAGGTGTAATCTTGCCTTCATGCCCCATCCGGGCCCTCTCATGGGCCGGGGTGGTTGCATCTAATCGTTAAGGATTTGGATTACGCCCTGGTATTTATCCGCTCCACCCAGATAATCCACAGGATCAGGATCACGACATAAAACATTCCTCTCAGGACCATGTCGTGCGCAACATGCCATAAGTCGGGCTTGTGGATCGAAACCAGCGAAAGGAGCACGATCCTCAGCACGTTGGTGAAGTGAATGATTACGCTGCCCAGTGGAATATACCACAGTTTGTGTTTCCATGGACCGGGATAGATCAGCAGCAAAAGGATAAACTGCAGGATTTGCTTGTCGCCGGCACAACTCTCGTTAATACTGATATAACTGCAGTTCGTAAAATACATTGTCTTGCCCGATACCTGCAGTGAAATCCCCAAAATATGCTGGTCAACCCAGGTACTCTGGTTGAAAATCCATCCTGTCATCAATTGGTGCAGGTCATTCATCCATGCCAGGATGGGCCAGTAATCAAGCCTGTTGGCCCAAAACCGGTAGGAGTAGTGGATAAAGAGGGTGATCACGGCAAACCAGAAGACATCACGGATCTGCTTATAGCGGGGATCTTTGAAAAAATTCTTTAGCCAGGTGACATACTTGTCCATAAATCAACGCATTTTTCCTGTTTAACACTATCCGGGGATTGCCCGGTTTTCGGGATCAAACGATACAATACGGGCAAAAATACAGAAATATTTTGACCCTTCCCTAAAAAGGGCGGGAATTCGGATCAAGAGGAAAAGTTGGGGGGAGGTGGCAAAGCATAAAATTCAGATTTCACATTTCAGATTTCACATTTTTTTACCCCTGTATTATTAAATTTTGATTTGTCCTGATTTTCCATTGTGTCCATCCTTCTTTATATTTAATCAGGGTTGTGGCATAAAAGTGAAGGGTGTGCTGATAAGTTGTTTGAATGTGAGATTTGAAATCTGACATCCGAAATTTCCTTCCCCCCGGAAATTCCTTTTGATCCGGGACTTCCAGGCCCCCCCCTTCACTTTTTGGGAAAGAGGCGGGGCTCCTTAAATGTTAAATAACCTTAAAAAGAGGGAGGGTTTTTCCATTTCAACATGAATTTTACATAGTTTTGTCCGATTTTTAGAATCAGAATAAATAGTTTTAAGTCTTAATGCTATGATTAAGAAAGTATTGGTGGCCAACCGGGGAGAGATCGCCGTAAGGGTGATGCGGTCGTGCCGGGAGATCGGGATAAAAACCGTCGGGGTGTTCTCCGATGCCGACCGCAAGGCCATGCATGTGCGTTATGCCGACGAAGCTTATTGCATCGGGCCGGCACCGTCACGAGAGAGTTACCTTAACATTGAAGCCATCATCGGTGCAGCGAAAAAGTCGGGAGCCGATGCCATCCACCCCGGGTACGGTTTTCTTTCTGAAAATGCAGGGTTTTCCGAACGCTGCAAGGCCGAGGGAATTAAGTTTATCGGACCCGACGCCTACGCCATCCGCACCATGGGCGACAAGATTACTGCCCGCCAGACCATGATCGCCTCAGGAGTTCCGGTCGTGCCGGGTACCAAGGAAAAACTTTCGGATGAAGCCAAGGCGGTTGAAGTGGTCAGGGAGATTGGCCTGCCTGTCATGATCAAGGCTTCGGCAGGCGGCGGAGGCAAGGGCATGCGGCTGGTGAAGAAGATGGCTGAACTCATCCCTTCGCTCCGCATGGCAAAATCGGAGGCCATGAATGCTTTTGGCGACGATGCCGTGTATATCGAAAAATACATTGAATCGCCCCATCATATTGAATTCCAGATCCTGGCCGACCAGCATGGAAATGTGGTCCACCTCTTTGAACGCGAATGTTCCATTCAACGCCGCCACCAGAAGGTGATAGAAGAGACGCCCTCCCCGCTGATGACCCCCGGATTGCGGATGGAAATGGGCGAAAAGGCCGTGGCTGCAGCCAAAGCCGTAAATTACGAGGGAGCCGGAACGATCGAATTCATTGTCAATGATAAACGGGATTACTATTTTCTCGAAATGAATACCCGCCTCCAGGTGGAACATCCTGTGACTGAAAGGGTTGTCGGCGTTGACCTCGTCAAGGAGCAGATCAATATCGCCAACGGCCTGCCCCTGTCATTCAAACAGGAAGATCTGCATCAGCATGGCCATGCCATCCAGTGCCGCATCTATGCCGAAGATCCCGAAAACAACTTCATGCCAAACCCGGGTGTCATCAAACACATCACCGTGCCGCTGGGGCTTGGGGTAAGGTATGACGGATATGTTTATGAAGGCTACGAGATTCCCATGCATTACGACCCCATGATCTGCAAACTGATCACCTGGGGTAAAACACGCCAGGAATCGATTGCCAGGATGCGCAGGGCGCTTTACGAATACAAGATCACCGGGGTTAAAACTTCCATCAAATTCCTGGAACGCATCATGGATACACCGGCATTTATTGACGGAAATTACAATACCCATTTCATCGAGGACAACCACGACCGGCTGTTCACCTCAAAACCCTGCGGTACTGAATGCGAGGACATGGCCATCATCACCGCCTTTATTGATTATCTTGATAAACTGGCTGAAATACAGCCTCCTAAATATACCGAAGAGCTGGGAAGCAACTGGAAGGATTTTGGCAGGAAACGGAATGTTTTACGATTATAACTAACCCCCATGGCATACGAAATAAGTATCGGACATCGCACCGCGAAGATTGAACTGCTCAACAGGGTGGGCCATCAAGCCTTGATCAAGGTGGATGGCATCAAATATGACCTCGACATCGTGGAGGTTGAAAACGGGGTTTATTCCATTCTCTACAACGGGCATTCCTACAATGTGGAACTTATCCGGGGAGAATCAAGCAAGAAATTCATCGTGAATACCTTTGCGAAGACATTCAATGCCGAGGTGATCGATGCAGAGTCGAAATACATCACCAACCGAAACAAGGGGATGGAGGTGGAAGGATCGAACCAGGTGGTGTCGCCCATGCCCGGAAAAATTGTGAAGATCCCGGTAAAAGCCGGCGAGGTGGTTACAACGGGTCAAACCCTGATCGTGGTGGAGGCGATGAAAATGCAGAGCGAGTTCAAAGCCACAGGCGATAAAATCGTTCAGGCCATCCTCGTAAAGGAGGGAGACACCGTCGATTCGCACCAGGTGATGATCAAGCTCGAAAATGCCACTATTGAGGAACCAGTTTAGCGAGATGAAAGAAGCTCAATTCCACCAGCCTTTTTCACAGCAATAATTTTGATATTTAACTTTGCTATTTGAATTTTGAATTTATTTTGATATTTGACTTTGCTATTTGAATTTTGACTTTTGTTTTGATATTTGAATTCTGACTTAATTTTTCAACATGCAAACCATAGAAGAACGTTTTCAGTTTTTCGAAGATAAGAACCGCAAAGCTGAGCTGGGTGGCGGTGTGGATAAGATCGCCAAAATCCATAAGAATGGCAGGATGACCGCCCGTGAGCGGATTCTGATGCTGCTGGATGTTAACAGTTTTGTTGAAATGGACAAGCTTGTGATGCACCGCTGTCACGATTTCGGCATGGGACACAACAAAGTGCCGGGCGATGGAATGGTGACCGGCTATGGAAAGATCGACGGGCGGCTGACATTCGTTTTTGCACAGGATTTCACTGTCTTTGGCGGCACGATGAGCCGGGCCAATGCCGACAAGGTCGTCAAGATCATGGACATGGCCATGCGCATGGGAGCTCCGCTCATCGGGCTGAACGACTCAGGCGGCGCCCGCATACAGGAAGGGGTTGAAAGCCTTGCCGGCTATGCCGACATCTTCTACCGCAATGTGATGGCTTCGGGTGTTATCCCGCAAATCTCTGCCATCATGGGGCCCTGTGCAGGCGGAGCGGTCTACTCCCCGGCCATGACCGATTTCATTTTCATGGTCAAGGAGTCGAGCTACATGTTTGTCACCGGGCCCGAGGTTATCAAAACGGTTACCCATGAAGAGGTGACCATGGAAGAGCTTGGCGGCGCCATGTCGCACAATGCACGAAGCGGGGTGGCCCATTTCGCCGGGGAAAACGATGAACAGGTTGTGCTGATGATCCGCGAACTGATGAGTTTCCTGCCATCGAACAACATGGAAGATCCTCCGACGCAGCCTTGCACCGATGATGTGATGCGCCAGGATGAGAAACTGCAGACCGTGGTTCCTGCCGACCCGAACAAGCCTTACGACATGAAGGAGATCATCTCTACGGTGGTCGACAACCATAATTTCTTCGAGGTAATGCCCCATTATGCACAAAATATTTTAACAGGGTTTGCCCGGCTGGGTGGAAAACCGGTGGGAATTGTGGCCAACCAGCCTGCTTTTCTTGCCGGGGTGCTCGACATCAATTCATCCATCAAGGCAGCACGGTTTGTCAGGTTCTGCGATTGTTTCAACATCCCGATCATCACCCTGGTGGATGTCCCGGGGTTTCTGCCCGGCACGAACCAGGAGTTCGGCGGCATCATCAAACACGGGGCCAAGTTGCTTTACGCCTTTTCCGAAGCAACCGTGCCAAAGATTACCCTGATCACCCGAAAAGCTTATGGAGGTGCCTATGATGTGATGTCGAGCAAACATATCGGGGCCGACGTGAACTATGCCTACCCGACAGCCGAAATTGCCGTGATGGGTCCCGAAGGCGCCGTGAACATCATTCACAAGGGAAAACTCAGTGATTCCGATCGTACCGATGCCGTCGACCATTACCGCCATACCTTTGCAAACCCCTATAAAGCAGCGGAACTTGGTTATGTCGACGAGATCATCCTTCCCCGGCAAACCCGCACAAAGCTAATCCAGGCACTTGAACTCACCCAAAACAAAAGCAAGACCAACCCGCCGAAGAAACACGGGAACATACCCCTTTAGAAGAAATTACGAATTAAAAATTACGAATTACGAATTACGATTGACAAATGACGATTGACGATTTACGACAGCATAGTTGACCTGTATTTGTCACTTGTCATTTGTCACTCCGGTGACCCGTTTTGAATCCAGCAATAAAGCAGGTGGATCTCTGCATCAGCCATGATGGGTTGATTTTTTGGCATTTTCTGATAAAACGGCTTGTGCTGGATGGATCCCATGAAACTTTTCTTGTTGCTTGCGGCTGAAGAGCCTGCATAGGTGGAGAGATCAATTCCGCTGGAGGCATGCCCGGAGGTATGGCAGTGCTCGGTCGCACAGGCGGCATCCAGGATGGGCTTAATATTATTCGTATAAGTAGGGGCGACTCCCGTGCAATCGTATTGAACAACATGTTTGCAACTCATGGTCATGGTCAGGAGAACAATTGCGAATAGGAGACTGATGATTTTCATGGAAGTGAGGGTTAATGAAGCATGGCTTTTGCAGATGCAAAAGTAATTATAATTTCCGGATAAAGGATCAAGGGAAACTTTGTAACTTTGCTTTTGCCGTGAAATGTTTCGTTTCTCAGGCAGGTCTTATCAACTCTTCAATGCAATATCTGAAGCCGCTATGAACCGCAATCGTTTATTCTCACTTTTTCTCATACTGGCTTCCCTGATTCCGGCGATGCTCTCCGGGCAGGATATGCCCTCACGGAGGATGGTCAGTGTTTCCCCGGCAACTGCCAGGGTGCATGATTCACTCCAGGCGTTGAAAATTCCGCAGCTTGATTTTCCTGCAGCATACCGTCACCGGCAACTGCCCGCGGTGGTGGATAATTCCCTGAACGAATACTGGCCGGTGATCCAGGATCAATATTTGTTTTTTTCCTGTCAGCAGTATGCCGGTGTGGCTTATGTTTACAGTTACGAGATGAACCGGTTGCGCAACCTGCCCGGCAACAACCCCGAAAACCGCTTCCCGACCCATTATACCTGGAATTTCATGAACCAGGGCGAACGGTATGTCGGTGTTAATTTCCTGCAAAGTTTTGATGTCATCAAACAGCAGGGACACATGAATTCCAATGATTACGGCATGGATACCCTTACATCCGTCCTGGGCTGGATCAGCGGGTATGATAAGTATTACCGGGGAATGTCAAACCATTTAAAACAGGTTTATTCCATAGAAATCAACAGCGCAACCGGGATCAATACGCTGAGAAACTATCTTTATGACCACCTCGACGGTTCGGCAACGGGTGGCATTGCCTGTTTTACCACCAGCAGCGCGGCACTTTACGGAGGTCTTCTCCTCCCGCCCGGAACCCCGGAAGCGGGAAAAAATATCATTACCGGATGGATGCCCGACCCGGATCATGGCCTTGCGATCGTTGGCTACAACGACTCCATCAGGTATGATGTGAATAAGGATGGCAAATACACAAACAACTTAGACATCACCGGCGACGGCATCGTCGATGCCCGCGATTGGGAAATAGGCGGATTCAAAATTGCAAATTCTTATGGAAACTGGTGGGACGACAGTGGATATGCCTACGCCTTATACCGGACGTTTGCCTTTAATTACGATGAGGGTGGAATCTGGAACAACCGGGTTTATGTGCTGGATGCCGATACGGCTTACCATCCGCTTCTGACCCTCAGGGCAACTCTTGATTACAACGCCCGCAACAAAATAAGGATCCTCGCAGGCGTGAGCAGCGATACCCTTGATCAGTTGCCCGAGCATGTGATTGATTTCCCGATCTTTAATTTCCAGGGAGGGGAACATGCCATGCAGGGGAACGATACCATTCCCGGTGATAAATCCATTGAACTGGGACTGGATGTAACCCCACTGCTCAATTTTATCCCTTCCGGACACCCTGCAAGGTATTTTGCCATGGTCGAAGAGAGGGATCCCGATCATACGGGCAACGGAAAAATCAGCCATGCCTCTTTTATCAGTTACCAAGGCACACCAGTTGAAATCGCCATTCGGGATACCGGCGTGGTGATAAAAGATAACAATACGACCGTGGTTTCCGCTGTTGCATCCTTCGAAAAATCAAATGTGCAGATTGTCACAACCAGCCTGCCGCCTTACTCTGCCTCACAACCCATCGGGGTCCAGCTGGAGGCAGCAGGCGGGACGCCGCCCTACGACTGGTCGTTTGTGGAGGAATACTCAAAAAAGCAGGTAAATACAACTGAACCGCTGATTACAGGGACCTCCATCCAGGTTTACCATGAAACCAGGTCATTTGCATCAGTCGGCCTGCCGTTCAGTTTTCCTTTCTTCGGAAAACGTTTTGACTCCGTCTATGTGAATTATTTCGGTTTTATCTCCTTTGAACCGCAGAATCTCCCGGCTCCCTATACCACCGATGAAACTGGCATGCTCAGGATGTTTCCGCTGATCGTACCATCCTTTTCACAGCAGTATACGTACCAGGCCAATAAAAATGACGGGATATGGTTCCAGGGAGATGCCACCCGGGCCATCATCCGGTGGAAAGTCTCTGTTTCCCCATATGTGACGAGTTCGGTTGATGATTTCGCCGTGATCCTTTACCCCGACGGGAGGTTTGAATATCGCTACGGCACGATGGATAACCAGGGTTTTGTTCACACTTTTTACAAAGGAGTATCCAGGGGCGATGAACTGAATTATGATATTCAAACCCAATGGAATGCCGACGAAATTTCCGGGAAAAGCTTTCTCTATGCGCCACCGGTTGTCCCGTCAGGATTTAGCCTCAGCAAAACCGGGTGGTTGTCGGTTGACCAGGCCGATTCAACGGTCATCTACGGACTGCCCATTCGTGCTGCCGATACCCGGAAAATTTCAGATTCAAAGGTGCTCATGCTTTCGGGCGGGCTGGATATTGTTCAGGAGCTGGTTTGCGGGAATGATGCGCGGCTGAAATCCGGGCAAACTGCATCCATGAAGCTGATTATAACCAACCTTGGCACACAGCCGGTTCAGAACCTGGTCTTTAAAATCCGCAAGGCAGATTCGCTCCTCCGGGTCACAGACAGTTCCTATGCCGTTCCCGTAGTAAACCCCGGACAATCGTTGACCATCCCTGCAGCCTTTTCATTCAGCCTCCTGCATCCCCTGCCAAATGGATTCCCTGTTGCGATGACCCTGCACGCGCAATCTGCCGCCCGAACCTGGAACAAGGAGGTTGTTTTCCCGGTTGCAGCGCCGGAGCTGATTGTTCAGTCGCCTTATGTAATGGATGGATTTAATGACAGGCTCGATCCGGGTGAAGTGGCCGACCTGCGTGTGAATGTTGGAAATACCGGCGCTCTCAGGGCGCAGAACCTGCAGTTGAAACTTGGCACCCTCGGACCGGAGATTTCAATCCTTTCTGATTCTCTGCTGATGATGGATCTATTCGAACCCTTATCGTCAAAAGATTTCCATTTTCAAATCAAAGCAGCCCGTGATGTCATGCCTGGCATCGAAGTTCCCATGGTGGTTGTCCTCAGCGATTCTTCGGGGAGCCTGCAGACCCTTCATTTCAACCTCCAGGTTGGAACCAAACCGGTTGCGGTTGTAAGTCTTTCGGCATCCGGGGCTTCCGGGCGAGCCATGACCCGTGCCCTTGACAGCCTGCATGTCGGCTATGATACCATCTCCGTTTTGCCTTTTGACTACAAGCGCTACGCAAGTGTTTTCCTCATCCTTGGTACGGCCAGTTCCGGTGCACACGTGCTTACCGCCGACGAAGGTGCCGGCCTTGCCGCATACCTGCAACTGGGTGGAAATTTGTACATGGAGGGTTACAATACGTGGTATTATTTAAACAAGACCATCCTGCATCCCATGTTCAAATACACCAGCAAAAAAATCCCTGCATATTACTATAAAAATGTGAAGGGCATCCCGGGGAGTTTTACCAATGCGATGTCGTTCTCCTATTCGGCCCCGGTTAATTATGCTGTCTTCAGTCTGGAACCGGTTGCCCCTGCATATTCCACGCTCGTCAATACCGACAGCGCATCGAAAAATCTTGAAGTGGTATATCACGGCGGGGATTATAAAACAATCGGTACCATGCTTGATTTCAGTGCGTTGAACGGAGGATCGGCTCCATCCACCCACACCACCCTGATGGAGCGCTACCTTGAGTTTTTCGACCTGAACATCACCGGGCCATATCCGCTTTTCCATGCCGGAACGACCTCGGCTTGCCAGGGTCAGCAGGTAACCTTTACCGACGATTCCTTCGATAACATCGCCACCAGGAACTGGGAGTTCCAGGGAGGCGTGCCAGCTTCGAGCACGGAGGCAAACCCTGTGGTCAGGTACGATGCAAGCGGGAAGTTTGATGTTAAACTGACCGTTTCCGACGGCACAAAAACCAGGACCATCCTGAAACAAAAGTACATCCAGGTTGACCATTGCTCAGGGACTGACGAACCCCCAGCCGTTTCAAACCTCTTTACCGTTTTCCCGAACCCGTCAACCGGGCAGGTTACCATCGAAGTGAACCGGGATGTTACCGGCAGGTGCAACCTGATGTTGTTTGACCTGGCCGGATGCAGGTTGATGGAATCCATGCAGTTAATCCCTGCCGGAAATCGTCTCGGCCTGGACCTTTCCGGACTTGGCAAAGGGCTCTATTTTTTGCGGTTGCAGGCCGGAGAATTCAATGCGATTAGGAAAGTAATTAAAAATTAAGGATTATTTTTTTGAAGAACGGGTTGATTTTTTCTCTGTTGAAGGATAAAAGTTGTACAAGGGCTCTTCAAGCGACAAAACTGCATCTAAAGGAATGATTGGTCTTTTTTCAGATTGACTGTGATTTGCATACGTAGCCCAGTCGATATTATATTCTTCGGATTGATCTCCAAAAACATCCCAACCTTTTCGTTTCCCGCGTGCAAAAATCTCAAGAAAGGGCGCCGGACTGCAACGCTCTATTAATTCATATAGTTCATCGGGTTTGCGTGAATGTTCTTGTTTTTGAGTTCTGATGATGTTTACCTGGCTTCTGCCCGGGTCTAATGTCCTCATGCTTCCACGAATACCAAATAAAACAAGTTCGGTTGTGTTTCTGAAGTAAAAGCCAACTCCACGCCCGTCAGGGCCCCCATCTTTTCTGACTTTATGCCAAATTATATTTGATTTGTATGTAAACCCCCAGGCTTTCATAACCTCTAATCCTTCTGGTAATAGGGCATTGGGAACCCATAGGTACAAATGACTTTTAACTCCAGCCACAGATTGAACAGGTATTTGTTTTATCTCATCCAGCGATAACGTTTCATAACGCGATAAGCGTTTATGTTCCGGCGCAACTTTTCCAGTGCGGTTCAAGAACCGCCAGGGCGGGTCGGCCAGAATGGTGGCATATCCTTTATTGGGAACATGCTCAAGAAAAGTTATCGCAACTGGATTGATTAAATCATTAACAGCTTTCATCGATCAAATTCTTTTTTATACCAAATACTAAAACTGGACACCCCCCTCCACTGCCACCTTCGATCCGTGGTAATAGTTTTGACATGTGAGTTGTTGAATTTCCAAAAGAACTTCCCCTTCCCATTTCTTTGAAGACATGCTGTAAGTGATCACAACGCGTAATAATAATGCCCACGCTGATTGCTCTGAGATCAAACAGAAGCCGGAAGTTATTCAAATCGCGATCAAAAAAAGGGTCTTTATTATTCCACTTCTTTCTCAACCCATTGTTTTGCATATAAAAACGAATCAATATGGGCTGAAACTTGTGATTTTCTCCCCCCAGGTTCCTTTATCCAACTTTTATTCAATCGAAAATTTAGCAACAATTCAAGCAGGTCATTCCATTCATTAGGGAAATCGCTTCTTAAAATAGCACAAGCGTGCTTCCACTCATGAACTTCATAATTTGTCAAAATGTATTCAGGTAAAAATTCAGTTCCCATCTTAATCAGACTTTTTCCATAAATATATAGCAAAGATAAGGTTTTAACCGAAGAATGACCCCTGTTGTTCATAACTGACCAAACATTCCCTACCTTTGAATTTTATTTTACCAGCGTAAACTCATGGGATCTCTGAAGCACCAGATCGAAGCATTGGCCGGAACTTTTTTTGAAGAGGTGGTGGCGATCCGCCGCCATCTCCACCAGCATCCGGAACTCTCCTGCGAAGAATTTCAAACGGCTGAATTTATCTGCGGGAAACTGGATGAGTATGGGATTCAGTACCAACGCGGTGTCGCAGAAACCGGGATTGTCGGTGTGGTTGAAGGAACGAATTCCTCCTCCGGCTGCATTGCGCTCCGGGCCGACATAGATGCCCTGCCGATCACGGAGTTGAATAATGCCGGTTATAAATCCTTGGTTGCCGGGAAAATGCATGCCTGCGGCCATGACGTGCATATGGCCTGCCTGCTTGGCGCTGCAAAGATCCTTCATTCCCTCAAAGATCAGTTTGAAGGCACGGTTAAGCTGCTTTTCCAGCCTTCGGAAGAATCCTATCCCGGTGGTGCGATCCGCATGATCAATGAAGGAGTGCTTCTGAATCCCCAACCCCGATATGTTATTGCACAACATGTAATCAATACCCTGGATGCGGGGGATGTGGGGATGAGAGCAGGGGCTTATATGGCTTCGACCGATGAAATTTTCATCACGGTTCGCGGAAAAGGAGGCCATGCGGCTACACCAAGCCAGGTGATCGACCCGATCCTGATCGCATCACACATCATTGTGGCGCTTCAGCAGATCGTGAGCCGCAATGCCGATCCGCTGGTGCCCACTGTTGTCTCCTTCGGAAAGATCATGGGGAACGGACGCACCAATGTTATTCCCGATGAGGTTAAGATAGAAGGTACCGTGCGTACATACAACGAAACATGGCGAATGGAGGTCCACCGGCGCATCGAACAAATTGCCGTAAACCTGGCTGAAGGAATGGGGGGAAGCTGCGAAGTGAAGGTTTCGCATGGTTATCCCTACCTTTTCAACGATCCTGCGCTGACAGACAAACTTTATCTCCTCGCTTCAGAATATTTGGGCGCCGGTCACGTTAAAGAACTTGAACAAAGGATGACTTCCGAAGATTTTTCTTATTTTGCACGTGAAGTCCCCTCCTGCCTCTTCAGGCTCGGCATCGTAAATGACGAAAAAGGAATCAGGTCAAACCTGCATACCGCCACCTTTGATGTGGATGAGCAGAGCCTTGAAACCGGGATGGGAGTGATGGCCTGGTTTGCAGTTGAAATACTGAGGGAACTGGCAATGGAAATGACAAGTGACAAGTGACAAGTGACAAATGGAATCCGAAGCATGATTGGTAAACAACATACAAAATTCAGTACAAAGATGTCACGTCTAACACGTCATTTATCACCTGTCATGCGTCACCTGTCACCTGCCACGCGTCACCTGTCACCTGCCACACCTCACTTGCCACCTGTCACTCATCACCTGTCACTTGTCACTTGTCACTTGTCACTTGTCACTTGTCACTTGTCACTCCTCCTTCTCCTTTCATTCCTCCCTTTTAATCTCTTCGCCCAGGACCAGAAGCCACCAGCCCCCCCGGCACCGACGTTTCTGCCTTTTCAACAGGATGCCCCCAAGCCCGGGAATGAGGAGCAGCTTGCTTTGCAATATTACCAGAGCCAGGACTTTGAGAAGGCTTCGGAATTATTTGAACAACTCTATGAAAACAAGCCTTCGCTTTATTACTACCAGTACCTGCTTTTTTCCCTGGTAGAGATCAAGGAATATGGCAAGGCGGAGAAACTGATCAAAAAATGTCAGCGGGCCGAGCCGGATGCTTTACGGTACATGGTTGACCTCGGGTATGTAAACGTCAGGTCGGGAAATTCAGAAAAATCCAAAAAACTTTTTGAGGAGGCCCTTAAAAAGCTGGGGCCGAATCAACAGCAGGTTTTTGAACTCGCCAATGCCTATATTACCCGCGGAGAAAATGAATACGCCATCAAGGCCTATATAAAAGGACGCCAGCTGATGAACAACGCATATCCTTTTGGTTTTGAGCTTGCAGCGGTTTACGAACGGATGGGTGATTTCAAGGATGCGACCGAGGAGTACCTGAACATGGTCGACCTGAATAAATCTTATCTTCAAACGGTGCAGGACCGGATCCAGATGACCCTGTCGTTTGATGTAAACAACGAGAAAAATGAAATTTTAAGGAAGACCCTCCTTTCCAGGGCGCAGAAAAATCCCGATAACACCAACTATGCAGAGCTGTTGTGGTGGTATTCGATTCAGCAGAAGGATTTTGACCTCGCTTTTATTCAGGCAAAGGCCCTTGACCGCAGGTTCAGGGAGAATGGCGAAAAAATAGTCTCCCTGGCCAGCCTTGCCGTTTCGAATGAAAAGTTCGACGTGGCTATTGATTGCTACCAGTACCTTGTATTAAAAGGACCCACCTGTATCTATTACAATCTTGGCCGGCGTGAACTTGCCAACACGCGGTATCTGAAAACCATCTCCGAACCCTCACCCCCTAAAAAACAACTGGAAATCCTGGAAAAGGAGTTCACGGAGGAGCTGGCCTATTTTAATGATGATCCTGAAAATATTTCCGTCGTAAAAAACCTGGCACACATCAAGGCCTTTTACCTTGGAAAACCGCAGGAGTCGATTGATTTATTGAACCATGCCATCGATATGGCGGGCGTTTCCGCTTCCGAAAGGGCCAAATGCAAAATAGAACTGGCCGATATACTTTTGTTTACCGATGATGTGTGGGAAGCCACCCTGCTCTATCAGCAGGCTTACCAGGACTTTAAATTCGATGTCCTGGGACAGGAGGCGAAGTTTAAAAATGCCAAACTCTCTTTTTACATCGGCGAATTCTCCTGGGCCAAAGCGCAGGCAGATATCCTGAAAGCCGCGACATCAAAGTTTATTTCCAACGATGCCATCGCATTATCGCTGCTGATCAGTGAAAATTATGATCCCGACAGCAACACGGTAGCCCTTGGAATTTATGCGCGTGCCGACCTGCTCGATTACCGCAACGAGGAAGATCAGGCATTACGGGCGCTTGACTCGATTCCGCGGTTGTTTGGCGATCATCCCATATTGCAGAAAGTACTTTACAAAAGAGCTGAAATAGTGAGGAAGCAGGGACATTACGCCGAATCCGACAGCCTTTTCAGGCAACTTGTCAGGGAATATCCCGATGAAATCCTGGCTGACGAGGCTTTGATGCAGGCCGCCGTCCTGAACGAAAAACAGTTGAACAACCGGGAAAAAGCGATGCAGCTTTACCAGGAACTTCTGGATAAATACCCGGGGAGTATCTATGTGCCTGATGCCCGGAAAAAATACAGGATGCTGAGGGGGGATAAATAATACCGACCATCATGATCCGTCCCAAAAAACATCTTGGCCAGCATTTCCTTCGCGACGAAAATATCGCACAACAAATCGTGAGTT
>CAIKNA010000236.1 GCA_903828645.1 uncultured Bacteroidales bacterium | reverse complement strand
CTGATTTTGTGATCGTCAGAGAACCATAAAACACTTCCCCCCTTTTGAATAGTACAGAATCGCCCGGGAGCAGGTTGGACATAAACGAGTTTAGTTTTGCCAGCGTTTTCCATGGGGTTAATAGGTTTTGCGCCTGGATGGTTGTATAGGAATCATTTCCGGAATCAGATGAAAAATAGTAATTTGCAGAGAATGTAGTCGTGGAAAGGAGAAACAATAACATCAAAACATGATATGCCCTTATCAATATTTTATAATCCATTGTATGCTGTTATATTACTTGTAAATGTACCGCTTTTCAATTCTGGTTTTCTACTGGCCGTTCTTATTAATTGGAAAAAACCGCCCCGGTTTCCCGGGGCGGCCTAACCAAACACAAAACCTTTCACTGCTGTCTATGCGAGCAAGGACAGATTTGGGTGGGGTTCTACAATTTAATTAACTTCATCGTCTCCACATAACCATCTGCCACCACTTTTACAAAGTAAAGTCCGGTGGCCATGTCAGAGAACCTGAAGTCATGCATCTTCTCCCCGATGATCGTTTCGGTCATGACTTTTTCACCACGCATGCTGAAAACTTCAACTGTTACATTGCCGTAAAGTTTATCGCCTTTTTGCACCAGGGTGAAGTTTCCGGTAGTGGGATTCGGGTAGATGGTAAAGTTAACCTGGTTGATGTTAAACAGGTTTTCATCTGATCCGGCATCAGCCGAAATCAGTGATTTTGCCTGTCCCGGACAATAGGTACCGGTTGAGATCATGCCAAGCATATAGCCACCACTCAGAACAGTGGTTCCCGGCAGATATACGATATTCTGCCCGGCAATCATCGTGGCCGAGCCGCCAGGCTGAACCGTGAAAGTTGTAATACCTCCGGCTATATAGATGGTTTGCAACGCGCTATAGCAAGTGGTTTGTCCATCCGCAACAATGATATTCTCAAGGTTGGTCACCAAAGGAATAACCGTAAGGTTGATCACATTGGAAACAACAGGGTTAACGGTTGAACACGCTTCGCTGGATGTCAGCGTGCACGTTACAGCATCATTATTTGCCGGAATATAAGAATAAACCGCATTGCCTGTTCCAACATTGATCCCGTTCACTTTCCACTGGTATGCAGGTGTTAATCCTCCGTTCACCGGAACAGCGGTCAATGTAACCGAACTTCCTGCAGGAACCGGATTGACATCAGCGGAAATGGACACCTCTACAACAACGGGTATTGCCTCAGCAAGCACTGCGCTGCCGGTCATGGGCGTGGTGCCGGCTGCATTGGTACCACTAACAGTATAAGCGCCAAAAAGCTGATTGCCAAAGGAGATGGCAGAGCCGGTACCTGCTACCGTGGGAACCTGAGGAACACCATTTTTCAGGATGGTATACTGCACACCGGCTTCTGAATTACAAAGCCCGACCGGCAAACCACCCGAGCCCTGGCAGTAAGAACCTCCTCCTGAAACGGCAAAGGCGACTGGCGCCAATGCTCCCATTTTGTTAATAAATACATCGGTACTGCCTTGTGAAGTTAAATAGTAGGTTGCGGCACTTGCATCAAAATCAGCAGTTCCGGCAAAGTTGCCTGTAATAATAACGCTGCCTGCATAGTCAATATTGACGGAAGTGGCTGCATCGTAACCAGGGCCTCCCATACTGTTCGCCCAGGCAAAATTGCCCGAATTATCTAATTTTAAAACGAAAATATCTGAAGCACCGGCCGAAGTCAGGGGATAATAGCCTGCACCCGGGTCAAAATCAACGGTTCCATAGTAATAACCAGCTATATATACATTGCTGGCCGGATCGGTGAAAACCGACAATCCCTGGTCATCACCGGTTCCACCGATACTTTTTGCCCAGACAAAACTGCCATTTACATCTAATTTGGAGATAAATATATCGTTCCCCCCCTTCGATTGCAACCAACAGGTATCAGCAATGCCGGTTTTCGGATTAAAATCGACCCAACCTGAAAAATAGCCGGTCGTATAAACGTTTGATGAGGCATCCAATGAAATAGATAAGCCCTTTTCATTGGCATTGCCGCTCAGGCTCTTTGCCCACACAAAAATTCCGGAAGCATTCAACTTTAGCACATAGATGTCATAGGTGTTTAATTTGGAAGACATCATAAAGCCTGGAGGGCCCGGATCAAAATCAACTGTTCCCATATAATACCCGGTAGTGTAAACATTTCCTGAGGCATCAGTCTTGATGCCATAGGTGTCGCTGATATTTCCCCCGCTTCCTTTCAATTGTTTTGCCCAAACAAAGTTTCCGGATGGATCATATTTGGCAATAAATGCATCGCCATAAAAAGCTGCAGAGGCCATAATAAACTCATGGGCAGGACCGGGTGCCGGGTCAAAATCCACATTTACGCCATCAAAGTAACCGGCGATACAAATGTTTCCGGAGCCATCTAGAGCTATTGATTTTCCCCAAATCTGATCCGTACTTGTACTTATCGTTGCTTCGCTGGGAAGTACACCTTTTACCCAAACAAAATTACCATCAGTATCCAATTTCAGGATAAATAGTCCGTAACTATTTCCATAATCCAAATAATATGAACCAGGACCCGGATCAAAATCTACATTTTGAGTAAAGGTGCCTACCAAATAAAGATTACCTGAACCATCAATTGCGACGGAGGTTGGATAATCGTCGTAAACTGCTCCGATAGATTTGGCCCACAAAAAATTGCCATTGGCATCCATTTTCTGGATGAAAATATCATAGTTCCCGTTCGAGCTTAAAAAGCATGTATCAGCAGGGCCGGTACCAGGATTAAAATCCATGGGGGAAAGGTATGAATTAAACCAGCCAACGGTGTATACGTTACCTGAGGCGTCTGTTACAACACTAGTTCCCGAAGCACTCCAGCCTGCTGCACCAATATCCTTTGCCCATTGAAAAGGTGGCGAAGGGGCAGGCGTAACGCTTGTAAAAATTAAAATACTCATGGTGGCAGTTGTTGCACATTGACCTGCTGATGGGGTAAATGTGTAGACTGTGGTTCCGGCAACAGCAGTGCTGATTGCAGCGTCCCATGTTCCTGTGATGCCATTCAACGAGGTGGCCGGCAATGTTCCCGGTGTTGATCCAACAGCATAAGGTCCCAATTGGGTGAAAGTTGGGGTTAGGACAGCATTGACAACAACACTCATGGTGGCAGTAGTCACACACCCGCCTGAAGTCGGAGTGAAGGTATATACAGTAGTTCCCGCAGTGGCCGTGCTGATTGGGGCATTCCAGGTTCCTGTGATACTGTTCAGCGAAGTCGTTGGCAATGTACCTGGTGTTGCACCAACACAATAGGGTCCCAACTGAGTGAAGGTAGGTGTAACGTTGGCATTGACTACAACACTCATCGTAGCAGTAGTCGCGCACTGACCCGCGGTTGGGGTAAAGGTATAGTTAGTAGTTCCAGGAGTGGCAGTGCTGATCGCTGCGTTCCATGTTCCTGTAATGCCGTTCAGCGAAGTGGTTGGCAATGTCCCCGGTGTCTCATTCTGACAATAGGGGCCTAATTGAATGAATGTTGGTGTATCTACAGCATTCACTACAATGCTCATGGTGGCAGTTGTTGCGCACCCACCGGATGAGGGCGTAAAGGTATATACGGTAGTTCCGGCAGTAGCTGTGCTGATTGTGGAAGGGTCCCATGTACCTGTGATGCTGTTCAGGGAAGTCGTAGGTAATGTTCCCGGAGTGGCTCCTACACAATATGGTCCCAATTGCGTGAATGAAGGTGTAACGGAACCGCTGACAGAAATATCCATTGTGGTTGTAGATGCACACTGCCCGGCAGTCGGAGTAAATGTATAGGTAATCGTGCTGACCGCTCCAGTGAAGATTGTTGCCGGATTCCATGTGCCGGTTATGCCGTTCAGCGAAGTGAGAGGTAATGTTCCCGGAGTTGCATTCTGGCAGTAAGGCCCTAATTGAGTGAATGTTGGCGTTATGTTATTTTGCACGGTTACGATCGCGCTTCCTGTCATTGCAGTGGTACCAGCTATTGCCGGAACGGCGCCGGTACCGGTACCTGAAGCTGTATATGTTCCAAAAAGCTGGCTGCCGAAACTGATCGCCGCACCGGTACCTGCGACAATCGTGGCAGTGGCCGTTCCATTTTTAATAAGCGTGTAATTAACACCAACCTGTGAGCCCGCTAAACCAACCGCCGCGCCGCCGGTGCAATACGAGCCGCCGCCGGTCATTGCATAAGCAGTCGGAGGCGCGCTTGTAGAAGGAACAGATGCATCAACCCACATATATGCCGGAGTGGGTGCATCAACATCCTGATTCCAACCTGCAGTTACTTCAAAAAGAATGGTTACAGAACTACCAATACACGGAGTAAGATCAAGTAAGATTGTATTGGATGTACTTGTATACCCGGTTATGTTTGAATAATCAGTACCAGTTGTTGTTTTATAAACTCTAATGTGATAATATCCTGGATACACATCAGCATAGGTGTTATTAATGTACGACTTAAACCGGTAAGTAAGATCCTTATTCCCAGAAGTAACTGTAAACGCCTGGGTTAATTTCTCGTATCCTGCCCCGCCCCAGGAATCATCCCCGCCAACAACTTTACCAACTCTGGTTCCGCCTCCTGTTGGGAAGCCTACCGGTGTGGCAACATTTGATGACCAACCATAGTTTGCGGTCGTCCATCCTGTAAGGTTGCCGGTTTCAAAGTCTAAATTTGTTTGCGCATTTGTCTTGATCATCATAAAAAGCAAGATAACAATGCCAACTATCATCCAGCTTGGCTTTTTGGGGAAATGTTTTTTCATGTAATTGGGTTTTAGGTTTATAAAATATTAGTGTAATAAGTAGTTACTTGACCAACCTTTGTTAAAGCACCGGCAGGGAAACCGCCTGGAGTATTAGTAGCATAAGCGCCACCACTTGAAGTCCATCCTGTGGGGGTTCCGCTGAAGGGTGCGGTTTCAAAGCCTAAATTTGTTTGTGCGTTAGCCTGTATGGCAAAAAACAGCATGGTAACCATGCCCGCTATAATACAGCATAGTTTTCTGGTAAAAAGATCTTTCATGTGATTGGTTTTTAATTTCCTGCAAAATAAACTAGTTTGTTATTTTTTCACAAACCAATATATTTCAAAAGTAGGATGAGGCATGTTGAGTTTCAGTAGTTTTTTGTAAATTCGCAAACATGAAGACGCCTTCTAACGAAATATTTCAACTGGTAAAATCATTGGATTCGCATGAAAAGGCGTTTATAAAACTGTGTTTGCATAAAGAATTAAAAACCTCCATTAATGAAGGATTATTTGATTATCTGTCTTCCATGACGGAATACGATGAGAATAAACTGCTTTTAGAATTCAAGGAAATTAATAAAAACACAATTAAACATTGTAAACAAACCATCTTTGATTTCATTCTCAAATCGCTGGAGTTGTATTACGCAAATTCCTCCTCTGAGCAGAAATTGTATCATTCGCTCTTTCAAATAAGAATTTTAAGAAATAAGAAAATGTTTCCGAAAGCAGGGAAGCTTATTGATTTTTCGATTGAAAAAGCTGCAAAAACCGGTCATTTTCTGTTACAACTCCAGTTTATTTCCGAGCAGCAGCTGCTGGCAATTGAAAGTGATAATATTGCAGATTACGAGCAGCTGCAGTTAAAAAATTCATTTGCGAAGGAATCTTTGATAACATCTTATACAGTTGCGCAGCAAAACCAGGAAAAGATATATTTATTGCTCAAGCTGAATATTAAAGGCGGATGTTATCCCGGAAGTGAAAAACATAAGATAATAAAGACCATTTACACCGATATCGCTGCAAAAAACAAAACAGGCTCATTCAGTGACGGGAATACTTTCATCCTCCTGCAGGAAAAATTTATTGAATATTATTGTTTACTGCTACTGAATGAATACGCCAAAGCCAACAGCTGTTTTCGAAATTACCTGACCCTATACGAAGGTGCCAACGAAATAGTTGATAATCCCGAAGAATATTTATGGCATATCAATACTGGAATTACCATCAGTAATTTCTCCGGTGATATGATTTTATTATGGTTATTGGACGGGAAAGCTGATAACTTACTGAATATCCTTCCTCTCAAATATAAGCGTACTGCAGTGTTGACCAATTATTTTACAGTAAAGAACAGTGTAATTGCTTTTTTAACCCATGTTGAGGATTTCAGGGAGGCAGGTATCAGATCGGAAAGTATAATGGCGGAAATTCTCACTAGCAAAGTAAAACCGAGTATCAGAAAAATATTTTTAGCAAATTTATGTCAGATAAATTTGTGGTAACTATTTACCCCCTGTTTTTTAAATCCAGGGGTTATTAACAATTTTCAGGATTGTTGTCCTGCTGTTATTCTAAATCCAACGGATATCAACCGTTTTCTGTTGATAGTTTGTTCGTAAGATAGCTGATTTTACTATTG
>CAIKNA010000235.1 GCA_903828645.1 uncultured Bacteroidales bacterium | reverse complement strand
TACTTGATCCCTCTTCGGTCTTTACCGGTTGTCCCGGCACTTTGACCGACCGCAGGGAATCACCCCCCGCAACATACCGCACCATCTGGATCGGGTCGCAATGCTGGATGCTTGACAACCTCCGCTATTCCGGTGGAGGGACCGCGACCACCATCTCTTTTACCTCCCCGCAAACCGACAATTGCAGTTTCGAGCGCTATTGCATCCTCCCGGGCGATCCGACCTGTTCAACTTATGGCGGTTTCTACCAGTGGGACGAACTCATGCAATACGATGGCACCGACCGCGCCCAGGGGTTCTGCCCGCCGGGGTGGCACGTACCCGATGAATCGGATTGGGACAGCATGATCGCCACGGTTTCCAATGGCATCGGAAACGGTATTGCCGGGGCATTTCTGTCAAACCTGAGCATTAGTAACTCATTTGAAGCCAAACCAGCCGGAATTTTCTATCTCAACAATATCCAGTCATTTAACGATCTTTCACCAAAAGTGACCTTTTTCTGGACCTCAAACACAGGGTCCTCGTCTAAAAACGCCGTGGCAAGGGGCTTGAATACCATCTCCCCCAGTGTGTCGCGTTACGAGAGTTCGAAAGCCAACGCCTTCCCGGTGAGATGCGTGAAGGATTAATTTGTAAATTTGCAAAGGCAGTTTCAAGCCTTACTTTTAATGTTTAATTGATATTTTTTTCGAATTTTGTTCGTACAAAAGAATATATTTCAATTGGTTAAAATTGTAGTTTTCATTCTATTAATCATCATGCCATGGGGGAAATTATGGTCTCAAAATGCGGCATGTGTGGATGCACTTCCTTTTTGCGGTAGCAATATCTACACCTTCCCGGCATCAGTTTGTAACAAACCTCCACCCCCGGGAGGGGGTACTGCTTGTCCCGCAGAAAGCGGCCCATGTTACGATTGTCTCATAACCACACCAAACCCGGTCTGGTACTTTATGCAGATCGGTGATCCCGGGAATATTATTATTTCCATTTCCAATTCAGCCAACAAGGACATTGATTTTGTTTGCTGGGGTCCGCTGACATCACCTACCGGGGAATGCATGTCCGGTCTTACCTGCTCAAAAGTGGTGTCATGCAGTTATTCCCCCAATGCCGTCCCTGAAATATGTACTATCCCAAATGCACTGTCCGGCCAATTTTACATGCTGATGATCACCAATTATGCAAATTTTCCAACAAACATAACCTTTTTTCAAAGCAATTTTGGTCAACCCGGTGCAGGCAATACCAATTGCAACATTGTGATTAATTGTTCCATTTTATCTTTGTCTCCGGTTCCAACAACTTGCAGCCAGGTAACTAACACTTACGACGTTAATGGGACTGTTGAATTTACCAACTCACCATCTACAGGGATGCTGATGATCAAGGATGCAACAGCCGTACCCCCGGTCATCATCAACATTCCCCCAAATCCTACATCCCCTTATTTTAACAGTCCGTTACCGTTCACGCTTCCCGGTATTCCCTGTGACAATTTAGTCCATACCCTTGAAGCTACCTTTACCGAATCAGCCAATCCATGTGATTTTTCAACAGTTTACCAGGCACCTGCACCACCCTGTCCAATCGCTACAATCAGCGGTGGCGGTGCTATCTGCGACAATGGCCAGCAGACGACGGTTCATGTCAATATTACCGGTGCTCCTCCACCATATAGTTTTAATTATGCCATCGACGGAGTGCCACAGGGAATAATCAATATCAACAGTTATACCTATGATATCACAACCTCCACACCAGGAACCTACACTTTGACAGATGTATCCAATGCGACCTGCACAGGCATATGGTCCGGCTCGCCAGTAGTTACACTGGTTTCACTCCCAGCCCCACCCGTACCGTTCAATACACCGTTTTTTACCTGCGGCCCCGGACCTGTAACGTTAAATGCTGTTCCCCAGTCCAACATCAATGTAGAATGGTACGATGCGGCGGTTGGAGGAACATCTATCGGTACCGGGAATTCATTCATAACCCCCACTATTTCGGCAACAACCACTTTTTATGCAGAAGCAGTTGACATAACAGTCCCGGCGGGGTGTCCGAACCCCGCAAGAACAGCATTTACTGCAGAAGTAAGACCAGTTCCCGTCATTTCCAACACCACCATCGCCGAAAATATTTGTTCGGGCGGTTCACCCACGATCGTCGTGGGATCGACTCTTGACCAAACGACCTTTTCCTGGACAGCCATCAATCCCGACGGAAGAGTGAACAACTTTTCAGCCACCG
>CAIKNA010000234.1 GCA_903828645.1 uncultured Bacteroidales bacterium | reverse complement strand
ATCAGGGGAGGGAGGTCTCCAAAGGTGGCAAAAACGGTAAATATCTGCATGAAGAGGATGTACATGAAAGTCAGTGCCAGTCCAAGCCCGAGGTGAAACCCGATGCCGCCCCGGACTTTCCTGCTCGAAACGGATACCCCGATGAGGGTAAGAATAACGGTTGCGAAGGGGAAGGCAATCCGTTCATACTTTTTTACCTTGAATTTCACCAAATCGGGGTCGCCACGCAGCTTCTTGTTTTTGATCGTCTGCTGCAGCATGAAATAGTTCATGATCTTCACCTCTTCAACATCTTCGGTAAATTCGGAGGGCTTGAAGGGAAGCAATGTGTCGAGTTTAACGCCCTTGGTAATTGACTCTTTCATCCCGTTCATCTTCCTGAAATAAAAATTGGAAATTTTCCAACGTAACCGCAGGCTGTCCCATTCGATGCGTTCAGCTTTCAGCTTGTACACCAGTTTCTGGCCTTCAAATTTTTCCAGGGTGAATTTCCATCCAGCATTGGAATGAATGTTGAAATTTTCAAGATAGATAAAGGTACCCGGACTGATCTGTTTGTGTATGTTCTGTTCGCTGAACTCCTTGGGGCTGTTTATGTATTGCTTTTCAAAGGCAAACATGCTTCTGTTGGTGTAGGGAATGATGAAGTTTGCCAGGAAAAACGAGAGTAATCCAAGCACCAGCGCGGAAATGAAGTAGGGGAACAACATCCGCCGGAAACTGATGCCGCTGCTCAGGATTGCGATTATTTCAGAATCGGAGGCCATCCGTGAGGTGAAAAAAATGACCGCAATAAAGGTTAGCAGATAGCTGAAGAGGTTGATGAAATAAGGGACGAAGTTGAGGTAATAGTCGAAAATGATCGCTTTGAGCGGAGCTTCGTGCCGGAGAAAATCATCAATTTTTTCTGAAATATCGAAAACGATGACAATAAATATCAGCAACACAAGGGTGAAAAAAAACGTCCCCAGAAATTTCCTGATGATATAGATGTCAATCGTTCGCATCATCCACCCTTTTTTATTTTCTCATTGTAAAAATTCGCACTTCGCACTTCGCACTTCGCACTTCGCATTTCACATTTCTCATTTCACATTTGACTTTGCATTTTGCATTTTGCATTTTGCATTTTCAAAGTCTCTGCATCAGCTTTTTAACCATTATCTCTTTCCAGGGCGAAAAAGTTCCGTTTACTATTTGTGTTCTTGCTTCTTTCATCAGCCAGATGTAAAATCCAAGGTTGTGCATGGTTGCGATGATGGAACTTAAAATCTCTTTTGATATGAAAAGATGACGGAGAAATGCCTTGTTGTATTGCAGGTCGGCAAATACTTCGCCTTCCGCCTCCAGGGGTGAAAAATCATTTTTCCACTTTTCGTTTTTAATATTGATGATCCCGTTTCTCGTAAAGAGCATCCCGTTGCGGCCATTGCGCGTGGGCATCACGCAGTCGAACATGTCGATGCCAAGGGCGATGCTTTCAAGGATGTTTGCCGGCGTGCCGACACCCATCAGATAACGCGGTTTTTTATCGGGAAGTATCCCGCAGACAAGCGCGGTCATTTCGTACATCATCTCTGCAGGTTCGCCAACGGAGAGTCCTCCAATGGCATTTCCGGGGGCCTCCTGCCCGGCGATAAACCTGGCAGATTCAGCACGAAGTTCGGGAAACACACTGCCCTGAACGATGGGGAACAGGCTTTGGGTATATCCATGCGGGCACTCAGTTTCGCTGAACCGGGCTACACAGCGGGCAAGCCAGGAATGGGTTCGTTTCATCGATTTCCTCGCATAGGCCTCATCGCAGGGGTATGGGGTACATTCGTCGAATGCCATCATGATGTCGGCGCCGATCTGGCGTTGAACATCCACCGCTTTCTCGGGGGTGAAAACATGTTTGGAGCCATCGATGTGTGACTGGAAAACAACCCCGTCGTCTGTGAATTTCCGTATATCGCCCAACGAATAGATCTGATAGCCCCCGCTGTCGGTGAGAATTGGTTTGTCCCACCCGTTGAATTTATGGAGTCCGCCGGCTGCCGAGATGATATCCGCACCCGGCCTCAGGTAGAGATGATAGGTGTTTGAAAGCATGATCTGCGCCTTCACCTCTTCCCGCAGGTCTTTGACATGCAGTGCTTTTACTGTTCCTGCTGTACCGACCGGCATGAAAAAGGGGGATTCAATCATTCCATGATCGGTACCGAGAATACCGGCACGGGCGGAGGTCGCTTTATCGCGATGGGAAATTTCGAAAGTCAATTGGCAGGTTTTGTGAAAATTGAGGCAAAGGTAAGGGTTCTTCTTCTCAACCGCACGTTCATTTTCTTTCAGGGAGAGGTTTTTATAATTGGAGAATTCATAACTTTGTCACGGAATGACATAATCTTTTTTAATGGTTGATATTCTGATAAATAGACAATTTTTACCGCTCGTTTTGTTAGGCTTTTTTGCTTTTGTCTTTCTTTTACAGCTGTTGTATCACTGGTTAATTTTCTGGCGGCTCGGACGTTACAAGCCCGTCACCCAGACCCGTGCACCAAGGGGGGTTTCAGTGGTGATCTGTGCCCATAACGAGTATCATCACCTGCGTGAAACACTCCCGCTGATCCTCGAGCAGGACTATCCTGAATATGAAGTACTGGTTGTAAACCATTCATCTGATGATGACACGCATTACCTCCTGACTTCGCTTGAAGAGAAATATCCTCACCTCACCACGATCTATATCCGCGAAGACCTCAATTTCTTTTCCGGCAAAAAATTCCCCCTTTCGATTGGGATTAAATCGGCGAAATACGACCTGGTGCTGCTCACCGATGCGGATTGCAAACCTGCATCAAAAGATTGGATCCGGCTCATGCAATCGGCATTCCTGCCAAAGACAGAGGTTGTGCTGGGGTATGGTCCGTACATCCGAAGTGAAGGTTTGCTCAACAAACTGATCCGGTTCGATACTGCTTTTATCGCCACCCAGTACCTCTCATATGCCCTGGCCGGCATTCCGTACATGGGGGTTGGCCGCAATCTCTCTTACCTGAAACAGGTATTTTACAAAAACCAGGGGTTTATTGCACATTACCGTGTTCGTTCAGGAGATGACGACCTTTTTATCAACAGGGTTGCCAACCGGTCGAATACGGCCATCATGGTTCATCCTTCAAGCTACACCTTGTCTGATCCCAAACAAACGCTGGGGAAGTGGATCACTCAAAAAAAACGACATCTTTCCACAAGTCACCTCTACAAGCTCAGGCATAAGATATTGCTGGGGCTTTTTGCATTCAGCCAGGTTGCCTTTTTGGGACTATTCATCGTGCTTCTGGCGCTCAACTGGTCGCCTGTTCCGGTTCTGGTGATTTTCCTGCTCCGGATGATATCACAGTACATTGTACTTTCAGGCTGCATGCGGCAGCTGAACGAAAAGGATCTTTCGCCGTTTCTCCCCTTTTATGAAATCCTGTTGATGGTGTTCAATGCAGGAATATTGATTTCCAACGTCGTACGCAAACCTACCCGATGGAAATAGCCGCGCATCTTACCGAAAAGGGACAACGTGATTTTTACCTGGTTCAACAGGCCCGCGATCATGGCGATCAGCATGCCTATGCCGAATTGCTGAACAAATACCGCGATTCCCTTTACTTCATGATGCTGAAAATGACCAGCAATGCCACTGATGCCGAAGATCTCACCATCGAAGCTTTTGGCAGGGCCTTTAAAAACATCTCCCAGTACACTCCCGAATTTGCTTTCAGCACCTGGCTTTTTAAAATCGGAGCCAACAATTGCATCGACTTTTTACGCAAAAGCAATCGTATCCGCTTTGCCGATAACTTTTTCGATGAGGAGGGAGATTCGGAAAACGCTCCTTACAACATCCCGTTCACCGGTCTTGATCCCGAGGAGAAAATCATTGAAAAACAGAAGATCCAGCTCATGCACGAAGTCGTGGAGAAGCTTAAGCCACACTACCGCCACATGATAGAACTGAGGTATTTCAAAGAATGGTCCTATGAAGAGATCTCCGAGGAGCTCAATCTTCCACTTGGAACGGTAAAAGCACAGCTTTTCAGGGCCCGTGAGTTTTTATTGCAGATTCTCAAGCCGGTGGAGGAGAGGATCTGACGTGACGGGTGACAATTTATTTGTTAATTTTGTCTGTTAAGATAGACTTTTCATGGAAATGAACGATTTTAAAAACAGCATTCTTTTAGGTATTCCTGCAGAGTTGCCGGAGTTGCGGCCGTATGAACCCGCTGTAAACCATGCTCCTGTGCGAAAGGATATACTTTCGGCAGAGGAAAAAATGCTTGCCCTGAAAAATGCGCTCAGGTATTTCGACCCGAAACACCATGCCATCCTGGCCCCGGAATTTGCAGGTGAATTGAAAAAATATGGCCGCATTTACATGTACCGTTTCCGGCCAGTTTACGCGATGCATGCACGCAACATTTACGAGTACCCTTACCGCTCGCTCCAGGCTGCATCCATCATGCTGATGATCCAGAATAACCTGGATCCGGCAGTTGCCCAGCATCCGCATGAACTGATCACCTATGGCGGCAATGGCGCAGTATTCCAGAACTGGGCGCAGTACCTGCTTACCATGAAGTACCTGGCCACCATGACCGATGAGCAGACACTGGCCATGTATTCCGGTCACCCGATGGGACTTTTCCCTTCGCACAGGGATGCACCGCGTGTCGTCGTGACGAATGGCATGATGATCCCGAACTATTCAAAGCCTGATGACTGGGAAAGGTTCAATGCGCTTGGCGTTACCCAATACGGGCAGATGACGGCGGGGTCGTACATGTATATCGGGCCGCAGGGCATCGTACATGGTACCACGATCACCATTTT
>CAIKNA010000233.1 GCA_903828645.1 uncultured Bacteroidales bacterium | reverse complement strand
AGTATCTATGTGCCTGATGCCCGGAAAAAATACAGGATGCTGAGGGGGGATAAATAATACCGACCATCATGATCCGTCCCAAAAAACATCTTGGCCAGCATTTCCTTCGCGACGAAAATATCGCACAACAAATCGTGAGTTATCTGAACCCGAAGTACCCCATGGTGCTCGAGGTTGGCCCGGGGATGGGGGTCCTGACAAAGTACATCCTGCATAATCCAGCGTTTGATCCATGGTTCATGGAGGTTGACCGTGAAGCGGTTGACTACCTGAATGCCACATTTCCCGGGATATCAAACAGGTTGATCCAGGGTGATTTCCTGAAATATGACCTTGCAGGTTTCCCGCCGGGCCAAATTCCCATTACAGAGATTCCGGTCCCGGCTTCGTTACAACCAAAGCAGCAATTCACGGTAATCGGAAATTTTCCCTACAACATCTCCTCCCAGATCCTGTTTACAGCTCTTGCCAACAGAGACCGGATTCCGGAGGTGGTTGGCATGTTTCAGAAAGAGGTCGCAGAACGCATCGCCTCACCGCCCGGCAACAAATCCTATGGAATCATCAGCGTGTTGCTCCAGGCATTTTACGACATCGACTACCTCTTCACCGTGAATGAAACGGTTTTTTACCCTCCCCCTAAGGTTAAATCTGCCGTGATCAGGCTGCGGAGAAATGCGACCGAAAAACTCGACTGTGATGAGGAGCTTTTCACCAGGCTGGTCAGGACTGCCTTCAACCAGCGCAGGAAGACCCTGCGGAATTCCATACGCCAGATGATCCCACCTGCACTGCCGGGAGCGCCGGCTTATTCGGAATGGATGACAAGGCAGCTTGATCTGCGCGCCGAACGACTTTCGGTTGATGATTTCGTCAGGCTTGCTGCAGAAATAGCTACCTTTGCATAAATTTTAATTTCCGGATGAAAAAAGATCTGTTTCCAAAAAAACAAGCTTCACCAGGCAAAAACATTCCCACAAAAAAACCAGGATTATCAAAAAAGGAGCTAGTTATTCCGAATGCTTCAAAAAAGGCAAACCGGTATTTTATTTTGTCTTTTTTTCTTTTTGCAATTCTCCTTTACGGCAATACCATCTTCAATAAATATGCAGTTGACGACAACCTTGTAACCAACAACCAGGTGGTTCAAAAGGGATTCAAAGCCCTGCCCCTGATTTTTTCCTCCAGGTATTTTTCCCAGCAGGGCAACGTGGGCTCTTCCGTGGCAGATTACAGGCCTGTTGTCAAGGCAACCTTTGCGATTGAATACCAGTTGTGGGGGGACAAGCCCGGACGAAGCCATGCAATCAATGTGCTGCTTTACTGGGCGTTGTCGGTTCTGTTGTTTTTTATCCTGAAACGATTGCTGTATAATTATAACATTTTATTCCCTTTCCTGGTAACACTATTGTTTATGGCCCACCCGGTGCACACCGAGGTGGTTGCCAGCCTGAAAAACAGGGATGAAATTCTTTCATTTATTTGCGGGCTGGGAAGTTTGTGGTACCTGCTTGAATATGCCGAAAATCGTAAAATCCGCCATGTTTTTCTTGCAGCGCTGATCTTTTTCGCTGGATATCTCTGTAAATCCTCCATCCTCCCTTTTCTGCTCCTGATTCCCCTCGTGCTCCATTTCTTTACCAACCTTCCTGCACGGAAACTGGTACCGGTATTTCTGGCCCTGTTTGCGGTGTTCCTGCTTGCGCAACTCGGGCCCCACCTTTTCCTGCCACCCGTTCAGCGCACAAATTCCTTTATTGAAAACCCGCTTTTCTTTGAAAAAAACATCTGGATCAGGCTCGGAACAGGGCTTGTATCCCTGCTGTTCTATATCAGAATGCTGATATACCCCTATCCATTGCTCTATTATTACGGTTTCGACATGATCCCGGCTACAAACCTGGGAAACATCTGGGCGTTGCTGTCGCTTGTCATTTATGCCGGACTCTTTTTCTATGCACTCATGAATTTCAGGGAAAAGCGCTTTATCTCCTTCGCCATCCTCTGGTACCTGATTGCCATTGCCATGTATTCCAACGTGGTTTTCCCGGTAGTCGGCATCGTTGGGGAGCGGTTTGTCTTCAATGCCTCCCTTGGATTTTGCCTCGCACTGGTATATTTCATCTTTAAAATATTCAAAACCGAGCCCAAAAGCCTCACCATCGAAATGGATGCCCGGTTGAAAATCCTTGCAGTACTGGTGCTGCTGCTAATTCCCTATACAGTTCTGTCGGTAACCCGGAACCGCGACTGGCGCAACCTGTTCGATTTGTACCGCACGGATGTCAAGTCACTGGATAATTCGGCCAAGGCAAACCTCGACTATGCCGGCTACCTGATGGGGACGGTTTACCAGGATCAGAATTTTTTAAGAAACGGGCATGTTAACCAGTTTAAATTCGAGATCATCGTATCTCATTTCAGACGTTCATTGAAATTATACCCGAATAATTATCTGACAACCAATGACCTTGGAACAGTTTACCTCTTCCTGGGCAAAAATTACGATTCTGCCGTGTATTTTCTCAGGCAGGCGATCGCACTCGATTCGACCCTGCAGCCCGCATGGGTGAACCTGGGCATGGCCTACCGTGAACTGAAACAGTTCCCAAAGGCAATAGAATGTTATGAACATATCCTGAAAGTCAACCCGAACCAGGTGAAGGCAACCTTCGCACTGGCAAATGTTTACAACGATATGGGCGAATTCGACCGTGCCGTTAAAATGAACGAGGAGGTGATGAAAACCTATCCCCAACTTGAAATGCCCTACGTCAATATTGGAAATTATTACATGCTCAGGAAGGATACCGTCACCGCTGTGAACTATTGGGAAAAAGCTGCAGCCATCAACCCGAGTTTTGAACTTTGTGTTCAGTTGAATTCGCTTTACCTTTTAAAGGGAGATAACGAAAAAGCAGATTACTATTACCGGCTTGGGGAGAGGATTGCAAAGGAAAGCCGGTGACACGTGACGCGTGACGCGTGACAGGTGACAGGTGAAATGTGAAATATGAGATGTGAGATGTGAGATGTCACGCGTCACGCGTCACGCGTCACGAATGACAATTGACAATGGACCAATGACAAGTGATGTGATTCCCGACAATCTGCCCAGCCTTTTAACCGCAGCATCCGGGAAATTTCCGTTGCATGGGGTTGGTTTTGCAGGGCCGGACAGGTCAATAACCTTCCTGACCTTTGCAGAGCTGGAAGTAAAGGCGTTGTCAATGCTGGCCGGAATGCAGGCCAGGGGGTTAACGAAAGGGGATGTGGTCATCCTTTCACTGGAAAAAAGCGAGGAGATTATTCCGGTTTTATGGGGATGTTTTATCGGGGGCATCATCCCCGCGTTGCTTCAGCCGCCGGTGACTTTCACTGAATACAATCCTGCCGCAGAAAAAACCGAAAAGGTCTTTCATCTACTGGAACGCCCGCATGTCATCCTTTCACATGACCATGCGGAAAACTGGCGCTCAAGCCTCATCCCGGCCGATCTGCTGATAGATGTTGCGGGGCTGGCCGGAAGCGCTCGCCTGGCCCTCAGGGCAGGGTTGAGCCCGTCGGACCTGGCACTGATCCAATTCTCGTCGGGCAGTACGGGCGATCCGAAAGGGGTGATGCTCACCCACAGCAACATCATCGTCAATACCGCCGATATCATCAGGGGCATTGCGCTCGAACCGGGTGATGTTTCGGTAAACTGGATGCCTCTGTACCACGACATGGGGCTCATCGGTTTTCACATCACGCCTGTATTTGCGGGGGTGACCCAGTATTTCATCGACCCGGTGGATTTTGTAAAGAACCCAGCCATATGGCTTGATATCATGAGCCTGAAGAAATGCACGATTACGGCCTGTCCGAATTTCGGGCAGTTACTGGTTACGCGTTATCTTGGGCGCAGAGCGGCGCAGGAGTGGGACCTGTCGCCGGTAAGGATCCTCTTCAACGGCGCCGAACCCATTTCGGTGGCAACCATGCGAACCTTCCTTGATGGTCTGAAACCATTCAACCTCAACCCGGTTGCCATGTTTCCGGCCTACGGACTGGCGGAGGCCACGCTGGCCGTTACTTTTCCCGACAGGCTCAGGGAGGCAGGGGTGAAGGCGTTCCGGCGCAGCGAACTCATTGGCAAAGGAGTGGCGATCGAAGCGGCTGAAGGGGAGAGTAACATCATTGAACTTGTGAACCTCGGGCGCAGCCTCGAACATTGCGGCGTGATGGTGGCGGATGACCGGCATAATCCCATCCCTGCCGGCATGGTCGGGAACGTGCTTGTAAAGGGTGCCAATCTTACGGCCGGGTACTATGGGAACCCGGAGGTTTCGGCACGCGCATTTAACGGTGAATGGCTCCTGACAGGCGATCTTGGATTTTTATTCTGTGAAGATCTTTATATAACCGGTCGCTCCAAAGACATTATCTTTATCAACGGCATCAATTATTACTCCCACGACCTCGAGACGATTGCCCTGAAACTTAAAAATGTATCAGGCGGCAAAATTGTCATCACCGGTTATTTTGATGAAACGGAAGGCCGGGATAAACTGCTGATATTTTTAGCAGGTGCGGATAACGAGGCAACCCGGTTCCTCTGCCGGGAGATTAAAAACCATTTTTCCGCTGTCATCGGCCTGAGTACCGAAACATTTGTCCTCATCCGGTCGGGCGACATCCCCCGCACCAGCAGCGGGAAGATTCAACGGTACAAACTGGTCGAAAGATTCAGGCTGGGCAGCTTTTCAAACATCATCTGCCTCTGATCCCAATCATCAAAATTTCCGATTTCACCATTAAAACCTTGCGGTCAGTTTCAGGTTGAGCATCCTGGGGGTAAGGTAATTGGGCACGGCATACTCTTTCCCGTTGATGTCGGTGACCCAGAGATACGAACTTGTATTGCTGATCTGCAACAGGTTGAAGATTTCAAGTGAAAGCCACATCGAATCAAAGGCGCGCAACGGATTTTTTGAAGAAAATTTCGTGTCGTGGCCGATCAGCTGTTTCGACAAACCGATGTCCACCCGGCGGTAAGGCGGGATGCGCCTGGTTTGCTGACTCCTGGGTGAGTTGGGCGGGCCGAAGGGCAGCCCGGTTCCATACACAAGGGTCAGGTTCATTTTCCATGTCGGGAACCCGGGGATGAAATCCTGGAAAAAAATGGCCAGGTTCATTCGCTGGTCTGTTGGTCGCGGAATCCAGGATCCCTGAAAATATTCCTCGGTTTTAAGAAAGGACAAGCTTGCCCACGATTCCGCTCCCTTGACAAATTCACCATTGATCCGAAAATCGATCCCGGCTGCATATCCGTGGGCGTCGTTGGTACCATAATACCTGATCTTCATGTTATCGATCTCATACGGGATCAGGTCACGGATGTTTTTATAGTAAGCCTCGGCGACAAATTTAAACGGACGGTCCCATGCTCTGAAATAGTAATCTGTGCCGGCAACTAACTGGTAGGATGTTTGCGCCTTCAGCCCCGGAACGATGTTTCCCTGCAGATCTGCCATTTCGCGGAAAGTCGGAGGCTGCGAATATACCCCTGCAGAGAGCCTGAAAACGGTTTCGTTTTTCCAATGTGGCTTGAATGAAATATTTGCACGGGGATTCCACAAGGTCTGGTTGTTGAAATCATAGTAGAGCCAACGAAGCCCGGCGGTTAGGGATATGTCACTGGATTGATTTTTGAAGGTCCACGTGTCCTGGATAAAGGCTGAAAGACGGTTTGTGTTCACCGTGTTGTTGTTCCTGATGACATTATAAAGCACCAGGTCTCCCTTGGGCGGGTTCTGCGCCCCCAGCGAATCGGGCGGACGCGGTAAGGAGTAGCCGGCAGAGTCCTGCAGTTCCCATTCATTCATCGTGTAGTGAAAATAATCATGCTGGTATTTTGCCCCCCATTGCATGCTGCTCTTATCTTTATCCCAATAGCCGCGGTGTTCAACATTGAATACGGTTCCCTCCAGGTAATTCCGCGCATGCTGAAGGTATGACCCGACACCCATGATTTCGGTGATCTGCCCCTGGCTGCTCCCCCCGAAAACCTCCAGTTTTCCGAGCCAGTATTCTCCTGAGATGTCATAGGTTTCGGCTTCATAGGTCTGGTATGCAGAAGAGATCAACTTTAAACGGATGTTCCCGGTTGGCTTGAAGGTAAGTGTGGCCGCCGAAAGCCAGTTCTGGTAACCGTCGGATTCGCGCCCGTCGAAGTAAATTTTTATCTTGTAAGCTTCGTCAATGGTTCCGAAGCTGGTTTCGCGGGTTTCGGGAATCAGTTTATAGACGTTATCGGTAAAGGTTCCGAAGAGGGATATCTCCCATTTCTTATTTATTTCGTAATTGAGCATTCCCTGGACGTCAAAAAACCGGGGCTTGTAGTTTCCTTTTGTATCAAGGCTTTTAAGGAGGTACGAATTTGTTTTGTAACGAACACCCAGGAGGTACGAAATCCGTTTTGAAATGGTCCCCTCCAGATGGGCGGATGCGCCCAGCAGGCTTACATCGAAGGACCCGGCAAATTCGGTGGGTTTTTTATATTTGATGTCAAGAACCGATGACATTTTATCCCCGTACCTGGCATCAAATCCCCCGGATGAAAAGGAGATCCCCGCCACCAGGTCGGGGTTGAGAAAACTCTGGCCCTCCTGCTGCCCCGACCTGACCAGGAAAGGGCGGGAGATTTCAATGTCGTTGACAAACACCAGGTTTTCATCGAAATTGCCGCCCCGAACCGAATATTGAGAACTCAGTTCATTGCGCGACGACACCCCTGGCATGGTCTTGATAAGGTCCTCCACATTGGCGTTTATGGTGGGGATAAACTCCAGCGATTTTGGATTCAGGCGGCTGAAGGTGTTAGTTCGAAGTTGCTGATCTTTGACTTCGATGGACCCGAGCTGGGTAGAACCCGGTTGCAGCGTGTGGTCAAGTTTTTTATGCTCGTTTTCCTTCAGCCTCACCAACACCGAATCTGAATCATAACCGATATAGGAAAACAGAATGACCACATCCTTGTTTGCCGGCACCGACAATTGATATTTGCCGTCTTTTCCCGTCGTAGCTCCTGCCGGGGTTCCTTTCACCGCGATGTTGACAAACTGCAGCGGTTGATTTTCACTGCCATGCACGATCCCTGAAAGAGTTCCCTGCTGGGCAAAGAGCGCTGAAGCAGAAAAAAAGATCCATAAAATGGTTAAGGATGCTGCTGTTTTCACAATTCAGGGGTTATTTCAGTCGTTCTTCCTGCGATTTGAATTTTCCTTGTTTCCAGGCTTTTATAAATTGTGCCCAGGCAAAGGGGTTGAAAATATTATAAGGTTGTATCTGTCCGTAGTAATACAACTTACTTGTCTGGTTGTCGATATAATTGCGGTAATTCATGTTGGCATCCATGGGGTAGTTCTCTGCTCTTATCCGGATATCGCATGCCTGGATGTTTTTCCGTGCGATGTCCAGGTCGTCATCGGGGATTTTCATCTCCACAAATGCCCGTTTGAACTCTTCAAGGGTTGGCCATGGAAAAATAAACGCAGCCGCCAGGGTAAGGGTGTCGGCTGTCATCAGCTGGATCAGCGAGTACCGGTTCTTTGTGATGGTGTCGGGGATGATGAAAGAAACCGGTTTATAACCGACTGCGGTAAATACAACGGTGTCTTTTTTATGTGCCACAAACGAGAAGTACCCGTTCACATCGCTGTTGTTTCCATGGTGGTTGCAAACATCGAGAATCTTGGTATAGGCTACAGGATTGAGGCTGTCGGCGGTGATGGTCATCCCGGAGAATTGCACCAGGCTGCTGTTTTCATCTTGATTCTGAGCCTGCAATGCGTTGCCGAAAAACGGAATGGCGAGCAGCATAAAAAAATGGCACAGGCTCTTTCTCATTCGTGGTCAATTGTATTTTAACGTGTTATAACGCAAAATCCGACAGTTTATTTCCTGATGAAGCAGACAAAAAAAATGCTGTTACGGCGTAACAGCATTTTTACCCATGAAAAAAAAATTTACTTCGCAAGATATCCTTTTTCCCGTGCCTCCTTTATGCAGACATAAACGCCTTTTTTATTCATGTGGCGCAAACCTTCGGCAGAAATTTTTAATTTGATTTCGCGGTTTTCTTCTGCAACAAAAAAGGTCTTGGTTTGTATGTTCGGGCTGAACCAACGTTTCGATTTCTTATTGGAATGAGAGACTTTATGCCCTTTAATTGCAATCTTTCCGGTAATTTCACAAATCCTTGCCATGGCGGTTTTGATTAATATGGTATTTCAAAATGGAGTGCAAAGATAGACTTTATATTTCAAACAACCAAGAACTTCAAGAAAAAAGTCAGGAGCAGATATCAATTAATTTCTTTCTAAGCATGTTCAGCGCCTGCAGGGCGGTTCTCCGGATATTGCGTTCGCGGCTGTCGCCAAAAAGGAATTGCATGGCAAAAACCTCGCCGGGGGAGGCAATTGCAATCAATGTAGTTCCGACAGGCTTCCCGGGAGTGCCCCCGTCGGGACCGGCTATTCCGGATGTTGCAATGGCATAATCGACCCTGAACTTCGCCTGCAGCGAAACAGCCATTTCAGTTACCACCTGTTTGCTTACCGCACCGAATTTTTCAAGGTTTTCAGCACTGACACCGAGGATATGCTCTTTGATCTCGTTGGAATAGGCTACAACCGACCCTTTAAAATAGGCCGAACTTCCGGGGATGCCGGTGATCATCTGGGCGATGGTGCCTCCCGTGCAGCTCTCGGCGGTAGCAAGGGTTGCGTGATTTTCTGCCAGCAGTTTCCCGACGATCATCTCCAGCGTGTCTTCGTCATAACCAAAATAATATTCAGGGATCAGCGCCACCAGTTTCGACATCTCTGCATCCACCTGGCGATGAAGGAGAATTTCGCCTGGCCCTTCGCCTGTCAGCCGCAGCCTGACAATGCCTGGTTGAGGCAAATAGGCCAGTTTGATGTTGGAAGGCAGTGAGTTTTCCCACTCTTCAATTTCGGCTGCCAGGAAGGACTCCCCGATTCCTTGCGTCAGAAGGGTTTTATGGTAAATGAAAGGTGTTGTATACATTTGTTTCAGCCTGGGAATGACATAATCGGTCATCATGGCCTTCATCTCAAACGGCACCCCTGGCATCGACACGAAAACCGTCTTGCCTCCGCCCGGCCGGTCCTTCTCAAACCACATTCCACGTGCAGTGCCGACTTTATTAGGTATCCCCGTACAGTTCTCGGGCAATTCAGCTTGCTGCCGGTTGAGTTCGGTTACCGCGTAACCGCGTCGGGCGAACAACGCCTCTACATCGCCGTATGCTTCCTGGTTGAAAACGAGCCTTGTGTTGAAAAATTCGCAAAGGGTCTGTTTGGTCAGGTCATCTTTTGTCGGGCCGATGCCCCCGGAAACCAGGACGACTTCAGCCCTTTCTTCAGCATCTGCAAGTGCCTGCATGATGTGCCCGCGTGAATCGCTGATAACAGTAACCTGGTACACACGGAATCCCGAAAGGTTGAGTTGCGCTGCCATCCAGGCTGCGTTTGTGTTTATGACCTGCCCGATAAGCAGCTCGTCGCCGATGTTGATGATCTCTGCATTCATCCGGCAAAGTTAATGAAATTGGCGTTTCCGGGAGGTAAATCGCCCATGGGTTCACATCCCCGAGTGATTGGCTTATTTATTACCTTTGCAAAAAACAGTTATCATGTCCATACTCGCAGAACCAGACCTGATCATAAACGCTGATGGCAGTGTTTACCATATTTGTATGAAACCTGAAGATCTCGCCGATACGGTGATTGTCGTTGGCGACCCTCAGCGGGTTCATGAAATATCGGATCACTTCACCGGGATCGACCATCGTGCGTCGAACCGGGAATTTGTCTCTCAAACCGGCTACTACCAGGGAAAACGGATTACCGCCTTATCCACCGGGATAGGTACCGACAACTGCGACATCGTGATGCATGAACTGGATGCCCTGGCCAATTTCGATTTGAAAACCAGGATTCAAAAGCCTGTTCAACGATCGCTGAGCATCGTTCGCATCGGAACATCGGGCTCCATACAGGCCGACGTGCCTGTGAACAGTTATTGCATATCGACCCACGCGGTTGGCCTCGACAACCTGCTTCACTTTTACAAGGGAACCCCTGACGTGATCGACAAAGAGATGACAGAGGCGTTTGCAGCCCATGCACCCTGGCCAATAGACCTTTCAAAACCTTACTTTATAAAGGGTTCCGACCGTCTGATCAGCTTGTTCAGCTCATTTACGGTACCCGGCATCACGGCTACCGCCCCGGGGTTTTACGGCCCACAGGGACGGTTTCTTCGTCTTCCGCTTACCGATCCTGATATGATTAAAAAACTGCAGAGTTTCAGGTACCTGGAGCACCGCATCGTCAATTTTGAAATGGAAACCTCCGCCCTGTATGGTCTTGGAGCCCTGATGGGCCATGAGATGGTCACTGTTTGTACCCTGATTGCCAACCGGGCAACCGGTGAATATAACCCCGATCATAAAAAAGTGGTCAACTCACTCATTACTCTCGTTCTTGACCACCTCACCCAATAAAGCTGAGACGCCCACCAGTCGGAATGCCCCGTGCATCCCGCTAAAAAATGATCAGCGTATGATGAACCCCTCCGATAATTCAACCCTGGCAGCCTTGATCAATCTTCTGGATGAACCGGATGAAGGTGCGTTCAATTTGATCAGGGAGCAGATATTATTACTGGGAATGGATGCCATCGGACCTTTGGAGAAATGCCTTGAAAACAGGTTCGAAGCGGTGGTGGAGGAGCGTATCCGGTCCATCATTTTGAAATTGAACCAGGAAAACCTCTATGTCGAATTTTCAAACTGGCTGAATATTGGCTCATCCGACTTGCTGAAAGGCTTCATCCTGGTCACAAAAACAGAATATCCATCCCTTGATGAGGAGGAAATTGTGATTGGCATTGAGCAATTGAAAATGGATATCTGGATTGAACTGCATGACAACCTGACCGCCCTGGAAAATGTTAAAGTGTTGAATCATATGATTTTCGACATCCACCATTTCGAGGGAAACAAAACCGATATCACCGCACCTCAAAACAATTTCATCACTACACTGCTTGAAAATAAACAAGGTAGTGCATTATCGTTGGGGATCCTTCTCATTGTCCTTGGACAAAAACTTGGTTTGCCATTATATGGAGTAAACCTCCCACAGCATTTTATTCTTGCCTATCTTACCGACACCGGTATTGTAAACCCCGGAGAAAATGACGTACTGTTTTACATCAATCCCTTTACCAGGGGGACGATTTTTACGCGGCGTGATATCGATTTGTTTATCGGGCAGATGAAGATCAAACCTGAAAAGTCGTTCTTTGCGCCCTGCAGCAACCCTGTCATCATCAGGCGGCTGATCGAAACCCTTATTTTTTCATACAATCAGACCGGCGACACCGGGAAAATAGAAAATTTAGAAACTTTGTTAACCGCCTACGAATGAGAAATACACTATATACCGTTTCCCTGGTCCTTTTGTGCCTGGTCCTTTCAAGCTGGGGGGCGACAGGACATAAAAAGATCAGCCAGAATGTTGCCGCATGCCTGCCTGCAGAAATGTCGTTCCTGAAACCCGTCTGGACTAGTTTTGTCGCAAACCACGCCTCTGATGCCGATTCGAGGAAATCACAGGATCCCAATGAATCACCGCGTCATTACATCGATATAGACAATTATCCTGAATTCGTATTATCCGGACACATCCCGCAGACCTATGATTCGGTGGTGGCACAATTCGGTGCCGGTTTTGTGACTGACCAGGGGACATTGCCATGGGCCACCATGATCACCTTCGATTCGTTGAAAAATTGTTTTCAGCGCAGGGACTGGAACAGGTCGGCCATCTTTGCCGCCGACCTCGGTCATTATGTGGGGGACGGACACATGCCTCTGCACATCACGAAAAATTACAATGGCCAGTTGACGAACCAGAAGGACATTCATTCGCGCTATGAATCAACCATGGTGGGCAAATATGAGGCTCAGATTGTTTACCCGGCCGATCCTGCCCATTATGTTCAGGATGTTGGCGGGTATGTGTTTAACTATCTCTACTATGATTATAAATATGTCGACAGCGTCCTGCTGGCAGATACCTACGCCACCACTCTTGCTGGGGGAAGTACCGGCTCAACTGCATATTACCAGGCTTTATGGGCAAAATCGGGCAATTTCACCATCCTGATGATGCGGAATGCCTCCGCCTCCCTGGCCGATCTTATTTACACTGCCTGGGTTCAGGCCGGGAAGCCGATGATGTACCCCAACGCTGTTGACGACAGGAAAACCATGAACCAACCGTCGCTGCTTGAGATCTACCCTAACCCTGCAAAGGATGTTGCATGGTTCCCGGTTGTCATGCCTGATCCTGCCTCAGCATTCAGTCTCGAAATCTATGATCTGGGCGGAAACCTGAAAGATACCATTATCAGGAAAACCGCTTCGGCCGGAATGCAGAAAATCAGTTGGAAAATCGGGAACCTGGTCCCGGGAACCTATGTCTGTGTGTTGAAATCAGGATCGTACCAGGCAGTGAGGAACTTTATTGTCAGCCGGTGAAATTCACCACCGGGTGCCGGACAGGTGCCGGGTTCATTTTAAGTTTTCAGAAATCCCAGAACATTCATTTCAATTCTCCTGAGTATATCCGTGTTTTCGGCCCTGATAAACTTTTCGCCGGTGATCCCTTCGAAGAGTTCGATATAACGGTCGGAAATCTCTTTGATCCAGGTATCGGTCATCTCCGGGACCTGTTGTCCCTCCTTGCCCATAAACCCGTTGGCCATGAGCCATTCGCGCACAAATTCCTTTGAAAGCTGCCGTTGCTGTTCACCCCGGGCCTGGCGTTCTTCATATCCTTCAAGATAGAAATACCGTGAAGAATCCGGCGTATGGATTTCGTCGCAGAGGTAAATCCTGCCGTCGGCTCCTTTCCCAAACTCATATTTTGTATCTACCAGGATCAGCCCTTTCTGTGCAGCCATCTCTGTGCCGCGGTTAAATAATTCGCGGGTATATTTTTTCACAAGTTCATACTCCGCAGCCGGGATCAATCCCTTTGCAAGAAGTTCAGCTTCCGTAATGTCCTCGTCGTGACCTTCGGCTGCTTTGGTGGTAGGCGTGATGATGGGCAGGGGAAAACGCTGATGCTCCTTCATCCCGTCGGGCACAGTAACACCGCATATGACGCGCTCCCCCTTTTGATAGGTACGCCAGGCACTCCCGGTGAGGTAGCCCCGTATGATCATTTCAACCGGGTAGATTTTACAGAATCGCCCGATGGTCACATTGGGATCGGGTGAGGCGATCTTCCAGTTGGGACATATGTCGGCCGTGGCATCCAGGAATTTTGACGCGATCTGGTTGAGAACCTGCCCCTTGTAGGGAATTCCCCTGGGAAGAACAACGTCAAAGGCAGAGATCCGGTCGCTCGCGATCATCACCAGATACTGGTCGTCAATATTGTAAACATCACGAACTTTGCCCTGGTACAAACTTTTCTGGCCGGGAAAATTGAAACCTGTTTTCAGAAGAACATTTGTCATATGTTGTTTTTTTATTTTGCATTTTGCATTTTACACTTTGCATTTTGCATTTTATTATTTCTCCCCGCTGTACGCCTCAATAATCTTCCCCACCAGCTTATGCCGGATGATATCAGATTTATCGAGGTAAATAAAGTCAATACCCGGGATTTTGTCCAGGATTTTTTGGGCATGCATCAACCCACTGACCTGGTTTTTCGGAAGGTCGATCTGGGTGATGTCGCCTGTGACGATGAACTTTGCCGAAGCGCCCATGCGGGTGAGAAACATTTTGAGTTGACTAGGGGTGGTGTTCTGGGCTTCATCGAGGATGGCAAAGGCATTGTTGAGCGTCCTTCCGCGCATGAAAGCCAGCGGGGCGATCTCAATCACCCGTTCTTCGATGTATTGCAGTAGTTTCTGTGTTGGCAGCATGTCGCCCAGCGCATCATACAGCGGCTGCATGTAAGGATCGAGCTTCTCCTTGAGATCTCCCGGGAGAAAGCCCAGGTTTTCTCCCGCTTCCACTGCGGGACGGGTGAGGATGATCCGTTGTATCTCCTTGTTTTTCAGTGCGCGGACTGCCATGGCTACCGCCGTATAGGTTTTCCCGGTTCCGGCCGGGCCAATGACAAAGACCAGGTCGTTTTTCAGGCTGCTTTCAACAAGTTTGCGCTGGTTGGCAGTTCGCGCCCTGATCAGCAGGCCGTTCTTGCCATGAACAAGCACATCATTCTGTCCTTCAGGGGCCATCGCCGCACCATTGGATTCCGAGTTCAGCAATAAACTGATGTCAGACCGGGACAGCCGGCCGAATTTTTCAAAATAGAGCAGGAGGGAGGCGAACTTTTCCTCAAATTCGAGGAGGTCCGACTCTTCGCCGAAAGCCCTGATATTGTTATCCCTGGAAACAATTTTCAATTTTGGGAAAAAATTGCGGATTACCTCCAGGTTCTGGTCGTTGGCGCCAAAAATGTCAAGCGGATGAAAGGAATCAATGTTAATTATCTTCTCACTCATGAAATATATATACCTTTGAATACGCAAATGTACAAATATTTCCATGGCCATTATCACGCTTACAAGCGACTGGGGACTTAAAGATCACTACACGGGGGCAGTAAAGGGTGCCATCCTTCGGTTGCTGCCCGATGCACAAATCGTCGACATTTCGCACCACATCCCTGCCTTCGACCTGAACCAGGCCGCTTTTATCATCCGGAATTTTTATCCGAATTTCCCTGAAGGGACCATTCACATCCTTGCCATCAACACGGAAGCAGCGGTTGAAACCCCTCATACGCTGGTCTTCCACCACGGACATTATTTCATCGGGGCCGACAATGGCATTTTCTCGTTGTTGTTTGATGAAAAACCCGACAGGATCATAGAGCTGGATATCATGCAGGATTCCGATTATTTTACATTTTCTACCCGGGATGTATTCGTGAAAGTTGCCTGCCACATTGCCGGAGGCGAACCCATTGAAAAACTGGGTTTTCCGAAAGAAAGGATCACGCAGAAAATAGCCTTTCAGCCTGTGATACAGGGCGATCTGATCAAAGGGAAGGTAATCTATATTGACAATTACGAGAATGTTTTTATCAACATTACAGAGTCGCTGTTCAAATCGGCCGTGAAGAACCGGAAATTCGCAATTACTTTCCGCTCAATGAACTATCGCATTACCGAGATCAGTAAGTCATATAAGGACGTGAGCCAGGGAGAGATGCTTGCTCTTTTTTCAACCAGCGGGTACATCGAGATTGCCATCCGCGAGGGGAAGGCAAGCAGCCTTCTCGGTTTGAAGATGGACCAACTGGTCACAGTCGACCTCGAATAACCTTAACAAACCTATGGAAAAGTCAAAAAATATTGCACTGGTCGGTCATGATAACCGCAAGAAAGACCTTGTCGAGTGGGTCGAATTCAACTATAAAACACTGCTGGGGCATCACCTTATCTGTACGGGCACAACCGGTAAACTGGTGGAAGAGACGATCCTGAACAAACTTGAAGAGGAGGAGAAGATCACTTTTGACATCATGAAGCTGAAATCGGGCCCCCTGGGAGGTGACCAGCAGTTGGGCGCCATGATTTCGGAGGGGAAAATTGACCTGCTTATTTTTTTCTGGGATCCGATGCAACCCCAGCCTCACGATGTGGATGTAAAGGCCCTGCTCAGGATTACCGTGGTATACAACATCCCTACGGCCTGCAACCGCTCCACTGCCGATTTCATGATTTCTTCCCACCTGCTGAAGGAGCCATATGAACCGAGGCTGGCTGATTATTCGGGTTATGTTTCCCGGCAGATCCCCGGAAATGTTCCCGGCTGATGCAAATTGATGGCTGAAAAATGTTAATTTTGCACGCCTTTAACAAACGCGCAGATGTTGACGCTTTTCAAAAAAGAGATCAATGGTTTCCTGAACTCTCTCATCGGTTATATCGTCATGATCGTCTTTCTTTTGATGACCGGACTTTTCCTTTGGGTCTTTCCACTCGAATTCAATGTGCTCGATTTCGGTTTTGCCAGTCTTGACGGGCTGTTCATCATTGCCCCGTTTGTCTTCTTATTTCTCATACCTGCCATCACCATGCGCTCTTTTGCTGATGAACGGAAAAGCGGCACGCTCGAATTGCTGATGACCCAGCCGCTTACCGATCTGCAGGTGATCCTTGCAAAATATGCCGCCGGTGTCGTTCTGGTGATCATCTCCCTCCTGCCTACCCTGGTTTATTACTTTTCGGTTTACCGCCTCGGGCTACCCCCGGGGAACCTTGATTCAGGCAGCATCTGGGGCTCCTATGCCGGGTTGTTCTTTCTTGGAGCGAGCTTTGTGGCAGTCGGTATATTCACCTCCTCCATTACCGATAACCAGATCATCTCATTCATCCTGGCGGTATTCATCTGCTTTTTTCTCTACATGGGATTTGAATTTATCTATTCCTTCCTGGTCTCGGGAAAAATCGGGCTGATCATCCAGTCGCTGGGACTCAACGCCCACTACTCCTCCATGAGCAGGGGGGTGATCGATTCCCGGGATGTGATTTACTTTTTAAGTGTAACGGTCCTCTTTATCCTGATGACCAAACTGTCGCTCGAAACCAGGAAATGGTAAAAACCCGGATAGTACCTGAAATACTTTGTGACCGAAATGACTGATAAAAGGAAAAATATCAAGAAAAGCAATGTTACCAGCCTGGTGCTGGGTATTGCCATTGTCGTTCTGGTCAACGTAATTGCAACTTATCTTTATACCCGCGTCGACCTCACGGCCGAAAAGCGCTATTCGCTTGCACCTGCCACAAAGAAACTGCTGAAAAAACTGGACGACATTGTTTTTTTCAAGGTCTATCTTTCGGGCGACCTGCCTCCCGGCTTCCAGCGGTTGTCGAATGAAACAAGGGAGATGCTGGATGAATTCAGGGCATACAGCGACAACATTCAGTATGAGTTTGTGAATCCATCGGCAAATACCAGCGACAAAGACCGGAATGATGCCTACCGCCTGCTCGTTGAGCGCGGGTTGCAGCCTACCGACCTGCGGGTCAATAAAAAAGGATCCTCCTCCCAGCTGATTATTTTTCCGGGAGCCATGGTATCCTATCACGGGAAAGAAATCCCGGTGCAGCTGCTGATGGCACAATTGCAGGAAGATCCGAATAAAGTGCTGAACAACAGCATACAATCGCTGGAATATAACCTCGCGAGCGCTATCAAAAACCTCACGACCAAGATCAAACCCCGGGTGGCCATCATCCAGGGAGAGGGGGAACTTGACCAGATGGAGACCATCGACCTGCAAAAGGGACTCTCTGAATTTTATGGGGTTGACCGGGTTACCATCAACCACAGGATATCAAGCCTTGCGATCCGCATAAAGACAGATACAGCGCACGATGCATTGATTAACAGGTACCGTGCGATTATCATAGCAAAACCCACCAAGCCATTTGACGAACGGGATAAATTCCTTATCGACCAGTTCATCATGCGCGGGGGAAAGGTTCTGTGGCTGATCGATCCAGTCTTTGCCAGCATGGACAGCCTGCAGAAATACAATACCACCATGGGCATTCCGAACGACATCAACCTGGAAGACATGCTTTTCAATTACGGGGTTCGCATCAATGTGAACCTGGTGCAGGATATGAACGCACTTCCTATTCCCGTGAAAACAGGCATGATCGGAAACCAGCCCCAGTTTGATTATTTTAAATGGTGGTTTTTCCCTGTTATCACGCCTTCGGGGAACCACCCGATCGTGAACGGCCTCAATGCCATTAAAACGGAATTCGTCAGTACAATTGATACGGTGACCGCGCCGGGGATAAAAAAGACCATCCTGCTCGAAACATCCCCCTATTCACGGACGGTCAACGCCCCCGCCCTGATCGACCTGGAGATTTTGAAAAAACAACCGAATGAACGGATGTTCAACAAAGGGCCATTCTCGATAGCCGTGCTGCTGGAAGGGGAGTTTACCTCTTCTTTTCTTTATCGGATCCCACCCGACCTCGCGGGCAACCCTTCCCTGGGATACAGGGCGAAGAGTAAAAAAACAAAGATGATCATCATCGGCGACGGAGACATCGTTAAAAACCAGTTTCATTTTTCACAAGGATATCCGTTGCCACTCGGTTTTGACCAGTACACGAAACAAACATTCGGAAATAAAGATCTGGCAATGAATGCAGTCAACTACCTGTGCGATGATTCCGGCATCATTTCAGTCCGCTCCCGTGAATTGAAACTCAGGATGCTCGATACGGCTAAGGTGGCAAAACAGCGATTCTTCTGGCAACTGATCAACATATTACTGCCGATCCTGCTGATCGCGGGTTTTGGAATCGGGAAAAACCGGTTGCGTAAACGAACCTATGCAGCTCCGGTTCGAAAAAGTTAATTATGAAAAAAAATAGATCCATTTTTATTGCATTCATCCTGCTGGCACTTGTTGCCCTGGTACTCTGGCTTTCGCAATCCTCTACCACCTTCAGGCGATCGTCGAGCGATTTCAAACTCAACGATTCATCCTCTGTCACCAGGATTTTCATGGCAGATAAAAACAACAACAGCGTCACTCTTACCAGGAAGGCACCGGACAAATGGCTTGTAAATGAGAAGTACCCGGCACAGAACCAGAGTATAGGCCTGCTGCTGAAAACCATGGTCGGACTGGAAGTCCAGCAGCCCGTGGCGAAAGCCGCCCATAACAATATTGTGAAAGAACTTGCCGTGAATGCAGTCAAGGTTGAAGTTTACCAGCAGGTCTTTCGCATCGACCTTTTTGGCATCCGCATGTTTCCTCATGAGAAACTCACAAAGGTATATTATGTGGGCGGAGCGACTCAAAGCAACCTGGGCTGTTTCATGCTGATGCAGGATTCGTCGGAGCCCTTTGTAGTCTACCTGCCTGGTTTCCGGGGGTTTGTTTCACCAAGGTACAGTCCGATCGAGAAATACTGGCGCAATTACATCGTATTCAGAAAAAACATCCCGGAAATTGCAAAGGTCAGGGTTGAGATTCCTGCAACCCCCGAGTATTCCTATGAAGTTAGGAATAATGGCCAGAATAAATTTATTCTTGTCTCCCTGAAAGATCAGGCTGAGGTGAAAAATTACGACACCCTCAAACTCCTGAATTTCTTATCCGGGTTCAGGAGCCTGGCCTACGAAGCATTGCTGAACGACATGGACAAGCTTCGCAAGGATTCGATCCTCAGATCACGTCCGTTTATAACCATCACCCTGACCGATACATCCGGTGTCAGCAAAACCATCACCACCTTCCACAAAAAGGGGCCCGACGGGCAGACAGATCCGAAGGGCGCCCCGCTTCCGTACGACCTGGACAGGCTTTACGCCTCTGTGAACGACGGCAAGGATTTTACCATTATTCAATATTTTACATTTGACAAAGTACTCCGGCCATTGCCCTTTTTCATGAAAGAAGGTGGGGTAAAGTAAAAAAAAGAGCCCGGTTTCCCGGGCCCTTTTTGAATCAAAATGAACTGGTCAGTTCTTAAACAAGGCCTTGTGCCATCATTGCATCAGCTACTTTTACGAAACCACCAATGTTGGCTCCTTTTACGTAATTGATGAATCCATCGGGCTCAGTGCCGTATTTAACACAATTTTTATGAATGGCGATCATGATGTTATGCAAACGCATGTCGACCTCTTCACGTGTCCATGACAAGCGCATGGAATTCTGTGACATTTCGAGACCTGAGGTAGCAACACCACCGGCGTTGGCAGCTTTGCCAGGGCCATAAAGAATCTTCTTTTCGAGATACACTTCAATTGCATCGGGGGTTGAAGGCATGTTGGCACCTTCGGAAACGCAGAAACAACCATTGGCCATCAGGGCTTTGGCATCGTTTCCGTCGATTTCGTTCTGGGTTGCACTTGGGAGGGCGATGTCGCACTTAACTTCCCATGGGCGTTTGCCGGCTACAAATTTGGCTTCAGGATATTTGTCGCAATATTCCTTGATACGTCCGCGTTTCACATTTTTCAGGTGCATGACGAATGCCAGTTTATCTGCGTCGATGCCCTTGGGATCATAGATGTAACCTTCGGAATCGGATAAAGTAACAACTTTACCGCCAAGCAAAGTGGCTTTTTCGGTTGCATACTGGGCAACATTGCCTGAACCGGAAACAGCTACTGTTTTGCCTTTGAAATCAAGACCGCGGGTCTTGAGCATCTCTTCGGCAAAATAAACCTGGCCGTAACCTGTAGCTTCAGGACGGATCAGGGAACCACCCCATTCCAGGCCTTTTCCGGTGAGAACACCGGTAAATTCATTGCGGAGACGCTTGTACTGTCCAAACATGAAACCGATTTCACGTCCGCCAACACCAATATCACCGGCAGGTACATCGGTATCAGGACCAATGTGACGCTGCAGTTCGGTCATGAGGCTCTGGCAGAAACGCATTACTTCATTGTCGCTTTTTCCTTTGGGATCAAAATCACTTCCGCCTTTGCCACCGCCCATAGGCAATGTGGTCAGACTGTTTTTCAGAACCTGTTCGAAGGCAAGGAATTTCAGGATGCCGAGGTTAACCGTCGGGTGGAAACGCATTCCGCCTTTGTAAGGACCAATGGCGCTGTTCATCTCAATCCGGAAACCGCGGTTGATTTGGATTTCGCCTTTATCATCCAACCAGGGGATGCGGAAAATGATGGTACGTTCGGCTTCTGCCATGCGCTCCAGGATTTTAGCCTGCTTGTATTTGGGATTTTCTTCAATGAAAGGAATCAATGATTCAGCAACTTCCATTACAGCCTGATGAAATTCTTTTTCACCCGGATTCTTGGCAATAACCTTGGCCATGAATTCGTCGAGCAGTTTTTTTAACATGTCGTTGTTCATAGTTGATTGATTAAAATTAATGATTGAATGATATTATTGATTGATGTGTGAAATAATTCACAATATTAAGCAAATATTTTGACAGCAAAGATACAAAACCGGAAAATATTTTTATAAATATTTATTATTCAATTCAATAAGAAATATACGTAATGTAAATAAGTAAAACACCTATTCGATGTGCGAATAATACGTATGATTGTTGGTATGGAAAAGCCTTTTAGGATTTACGATTTACGATTTACGATTTACGATTGACGATTGACGATTGACGATTGAAGAATGACAAATGTGATATTTGAAAAGATGGAAAGATTGTACTAATTTTGGCCCTTCATCAGACAATGCCTCATGTTGCCATCCGAAAAAAAAAATAAACCCGGGAGTTTAATTTCTGAAGCGATTGATTTGAAGCAGCTGGTTTATGATAACCAGGAACGGCTCAAGGAGTTGGCCGCGATCAATGATACCACGCTCATTATCAAAGCCGGAAAGTCGATTCCTGAGACTCTTTTTGAAATTTGCCAGATATTGCCCGGAGCCTGGCAGTATCCCGGATTTGCGGTGGCAAGGATCAGTTTTGAGGATATGGAATTTACAAGCCCGGGCTTCGCTGAAACCCAATGGAAGCAGGAACAGTCCTTCGACACCATCGATAACCTGACCGGGACCATCGCCATTTTTTATCTCAGGGAGTTCAAGGAATGCGATGAAGGGCCGTTTTTAAAGGAGGAGCGCAACCTGGTTATAACACTTGCCAGCCTCATAGAGGGATACCTCAACGGGGTGAAAGGCCGCGAAGGACGGTACATCACCAGGGAGCGGCTCAAGGAACTGACCGCGATCAACCAGACCACAGCCATTCTTCGCACGGGAAAACCGATCGAAGAGGCATTGCACCAGATCTGCCTGATTCTTCCGAAGGCATGGCAGTATCCTGAGCACACCGTCGGCAGGATCAAATATGGAAATTTCGAGGTGAAAACACCGGCATTCCGCGAAACGGAATGGTCGCAAAAACAAGGCTTCGAAACCATCGACAACCAGGAAGGGTACATCCAGATATGTTACCTCAAAGCGTTTCAGCCCTCATACGAGGGGCCGTTTCTCGAGGAAGAACGCCACCTGATCATCAACCTGGCTAACCTCATCACCGGTTACCTGAACTCGGTTAAAGGAAAAGCCTTCCTCCGGAAAACCAGTCAGAAAGAGGTAGCTGAAACCAAACAGCACCCTTCGGCCCCGGTAAAATACAGCCGCCAGCTCCTTCAAACCTTCCTGAACCGTACAAACTACAACCGCGATCTCTACCACGATCTCATGCCTTTTAAAGTGAAAGAGATACTGCTCGTCGCTAATTTGTACGATGCCTACAGCATTGAAAAGGAGGGTCGGTTCTCAGAACATGTACTTGGCGAGTTTTATTCATTAAGTCTGAGCACTATGCCGCGCATCACAGGAGTGTCGGCTACCGAAGAGGTGATGGAGCAGCTCAATTCCAAGCATTATGACCTGATCATCATCATGATCGGTTCCGATAAACAATTTCCGCTGGAACTCAGCAAAAAGGTCAAAGAGCAGTTCCAGTACATTCCTGTTTTCCTGCTCCTTAACAGCAATTCCGAGATTGCCGTGTACGAGGAGGAACCTGCAAAACTCACCTGGATCGATCGTGTTTTTGTCTGGAACGGCGATTCGAAAATTTTCTTCGCAATGATCAACTATCTTGAGGATAAGATCAATGTGGAGAACGACACCGACATCGGAATGGTGCGTGTGATCCTGCTGGTGGAGGATTCGTCGAAATATTACTCCCTTTACCTGCCGATGCTTTACAACATCGTGCTGGAGCAGACAAAAAATATCATCGAGGATGTGACGACCGATGAGCTTTACCGGATTCTGAGGCTGAAGGCCCGCCCGAAGATCCTGCTTGCCTCCACCTATGAAGAGGCAATCTATATTTTCAACAAGTACCGCGAAAATATCCTTTGCCTGATCTCCGACGTGAAGTTTAAAAAAGATGGAAAACTGAACGATACAGCGGGATTCAGCCTTGTGAGACAGACCCGTACAGAGCTCCTCGACCTGCCCATTGTGCTGCAATCGTCGGATGAACACAATGCCCAGCAGGCTTATGAACTGAAAGCCTCCTTTATAAATAAAAATTCAGAAACACTGCTGGTCGATTTCAGGAGTTTCATTACCCACTACCTGGGATTCGGGAATTTTATATACCGTGACAAGGAGGGAGGACAGATCGCCGTTGCCAAATCGCTGAAGGAGTTCGAAGATCTTCTTAAAACAATTCCGGAGGAGTCGTTGCTCTATCATGCCCGTAAGGACCATTTTTCCCTCTGGCTGATGGCCCGGGGTGAGATCCAGGTGGCCAAGATCCTCAACCCCGCCAAGGTCACTGATTTCAAAGACCCGGCCTCGTTGCGTGAATACCTTTTCCATGTCATTCAGAATTTCAGGAATGAACAAAACATCGGGAAAGTGATCCCCTTTGAAGAGTCGTGCATCCAGGATGAGCACAACATCCTCGCATTGACCGAAGGTGCGCTGGGCGGCAAGGGAAGGGGGCTTGCTTTTGTAAACACCCTGATATACAATTACAATTTTGCCCAGCATTTGCCCAATATCAACATCCGGACTCCTAAAACGTCGATCATCGGTACGGATGAATTTGAATATTTTCTCGACCGGAATAAGTTGCGGGAGAAGGCTGTATATGAATCCGATTATAACCTGATCAAACGCTGGTTCATCGAAGGCAGGTTGACGGAGACCCTTATCCGCAAGCTGAAACTCATCATCAGGCACCTGGTCAAACCGCTGGCCATCCGCTCATCGGGGCTTTTTGAAGATTCACAAAACCAACCTTTTGCAGGGATTTTTGAAACCTACCTGATCCCCAACAACCATCCTGATCCGGCCGTGAGGCTGGAACAACTGATGGATGCCATCAAACTGGTATATGCCTCGGTCTATTCACCTGTTGCCAAGGGCTATATCGAAGCGGTAAATTACCGCATTGAACAGGAAAAAATGGCGGTGGTGATCCAGGAGGTGGTGGGCCACCAGTACGGTGATGTCTTTTATCCCCATATCAGCGGGGTTGCACAATCTTTTAACTACTATCCCTTTGCGCACATGAAACCCGAGGAGGGGTTTGCTGTTGCCGCACTGGGCCTTGGCCGCTACGTGGTGGAGGGGGAAAAGGCTTTCAGGTTCGCACCGCTGTATCCGAATCTCGAAATCAACTCCGCCAAAGACCAGTACAAAGGCTCACAGGTCTATTTTTACGCAGTTGACCTGAAGAAACAGGATGTCAACCTCCTTGAAGGGGAAGATGCCGGTTTGAGAAAACTCGATATCTACGATGCTGAGATGCATGGCACCCTGAAACACCTGGCATCTGTTTATGACCTTGAGAACGACCGCATTTCGGCCGGTTTGCGCGACATGGGCCCGCGGGTGGTCAACTTTGCCGATATTCTGAAATACAACTACATCCCAATGGCTAAGACCATCGAGGTGGTGCTCGATGTAGTGAAGGAAGCCATGGGCTCGCCGGTGGAAATTGAATTTGCCATCGACCTGAACAAGGATGACAATTACCGCGCTTCCTTCTACCTCCTGCAGATCAAACCATTGATTGGCAATGTAGCCGATTTCGTGATCGACATGGATAAGATAGAACGGGAGGAGATCCTGCTTTTTTCGGAAAAGGAGATGGGCAATGGATTGCTCGATACCATTGACGAGGTGGTTTTTGTCGATCCCGAAACCTTCGATAAATCGAAAACAGTTGAAATGGCGGAGGAGATCAGCACGATAAACGCTGAGATGGGCAAGGCAGGGAAAAAATATATCCTGATAGGTCCCGGGCGCTGGGGTACGCGCGACCGCTGGATCGGAATCCCGGTGGTGTGGCCGCAAATCAGCAACGCCAAGGTGATCGTGGAAACAAGCCTGGAGGGTTTCCCCCTCGATGCCTCCTCCGGATCACATTTTTTCCACAATGTCACCTCCATGAACGTGGGTTATTTCTGCGTACAACCTGAATTCTCGGATAGTTTCATCCGTTACGATGTCCTGAAAAAGCAGAAGAATATCCGGAAGACCGAATACTTTACAATCGTGAAATTTGACAAACCCCTTACCGTCAGAATGGACGGGAAACAACGCATCTCAGTCATCACCTTCCAAAAAACATAAAACTTAATACTTCACCTCATGCGAATTGCACGAATCAACACAAGCGAAAATACAATTAAAGGAGATGAGCAGGATCTCAGCCTGCTGGATCCCATCATTGCCAGACACAAAGGCAAAAAGGGGAACCTGATCCCCCTGCTGCAGGGAGCCCAGGAGCTCTATGGCTTTATTTCAAAAGCCGCATTTGATAAGCTCTCCCGCGAAACAGGAATTCCATTGAGCGATATGTTTGGGGTGGCTACATTTTACGCACAGTTCCGCCTGAGTCCCGTTGGGAAGAACATCATCAAGGTTTGCCATGGCACGGCCTGTCATGTGCAGAATGCAATTGAAATTACCGAATCGCTGGAAGAGATGCTGAAGGTGAAGGACGGTGAGACCACCGAAGACCGGTTCTTTACCCTTGAGTCGGTAGCATGCCTGGGTTGCTGTTCGCTTGCCCCGGTGATGATGATCGGCGACCAGACTTACGGGAAACTAACAGGCAATGAAGCTGTTAAAATCGTGAAAAATATCAGGCTGGCAGCGGAAAACTAGGAAAGTGCAAAGTGCAAGATCAAAATGCAAAGTGCAAAATGCAAAGTGCAAAGTACAAATCGTAAATCAAAAATCGTAAATCAAAAATTGCTATGGCTACTACCGTCACTGTCGGGCTTGGAAGCTGCGGAATCGCCGCGGGTGCTAACAAAACCTATGATAAGATAAAAGCGATCAAAGAATCGGACAAACTTGATTTTCATCTCAAGAAAACCAGTTGTGTCGGCATGTGCTATCGCGAACCCCTTGTGGAAATTACGGATGAAACGGGTACCTATCTTTATGGTGAGGTAGATGCCGACCGGGCCGTGGAGGTTATTGAAAAACACATCCACCAGCAGGATCCAATACGCGACTACATTGTTTATACCGACCTTTTCGATGCCCCGGAGAACGATTTTATCGGGGCCCAGGTGAAGATCGTTTTACGCAATTGCGGTTACATGGATCCGGAATCCATTGAAGAATATGAATCGCGTGAAGGCTACCAGGCTATCAAGCGGATTGCTGAGGAGAAGATCAGCCGGGAAGTGGTGATCGATACCGTCCTGAAATCGGGGTTGCGCGGCCGGGGCGGCGGAGGGTTCCCCACCGGCCTGAAATGGAAATTTGCGAATGCCAACAAATCGGCCGAAAAATATGTGATCTGCAATGCCGACGAGGGAGACCCGGGCGCTTTCATGGACCGGTCGGTGCTCGAAGGCGATCCCCATTCGATTCTCGAAGGAATGATCATTGCCGCCTATGCCATTGAAGCCACAGGCGGGGTGATCTACTGCCGTGCCGAATATCCTCTCGCAATAAAACGCCTCAATATCGCCATCAGGCAGGCACACGAAAAGGGATACCTTGGGAAAAACATATTTGGTATAGCTGGTTTTAACCTTGATATTTACATCAAGGAAGGTGCAGGTGCCTTCGTTTGCGGCGAAGAGACCGCGCTCATCGCATCCATAGAGGGGGAGCGGGGAATGCCCCGCAAACGTCCGCCATTCCCGGCAGTCTCGGGGTTGTGGCGGAAACCCACAAACATCAATAATGTCGAGACTTTTGCCAACATTCCCTGGATCATTATCAACGGGGCCGAGGCATATGCCCGGTATGGCACCGAAAAGAGCAAGGGAACGAAAGTGTTTGCGCTTGCCGGGAAGGTCCGCCATTCAGGGTTGGTTGAGGTCCCGATGGGGATGACCATCCGCGATGTGATCTTCAAACTCGGCGGTGGCATCAAGAACAATAAAAGATTCAAGGCAGTCCAGATGGGAGGACCATCGGGCGGTTGCATCCCCGAATTTTTATCCGATACTATCGTTGATTACGATTCGGTGAATGCCACCGGCGCCATCATGGGTTCGGGAGGAATGGTCGTGATGGATGAGAGCACCTGCATGGTGGATGTGGCCAAGTTTTTCCTCGATTTTACCTGCAAGGAGAGTTGCGGAAAATGCACCTTCTGCCGCATGGGGACCAAACGCATGCTCGAGATCCTCGACCGGATCACCAACGGGCACGGCAAAGAGGGCGACCTTGAGAAACTTGAAGAGCTGGCTTACCAGATCAAGGATAATTCGCTGTGCGGCCTGGGCCAGACAGCTCCGAACCCCGTACTGACCACCATCAGGTATTTCAGGGATGAGTATGAAGCCCACATCAGCCACAAAAAATGCCCGGCCAAAGTATGCCGCCCACTCCTTACCTATAAAGTGGATGAAGAAAAATGTACAGGCTGCATGGTTTGTCTCAAAAACTGCCCGGTGAAAGCCATCACAGGCGAGCGTAAAAAAACACATATCATCAACCAGGAAACCTGCACGAAATGCGGTGTTTGCTTCTCCAAATGCAAATTTGAGTCGATCTTACTGTCGTGACACGTGAACCGTGACGCGTGACAGGTCACTGATAAACCACTTAAAACTTAAAACTTCTAATCTTCTTCTTCCAATGGCTGACAATTTTTTAAATATCATTCTTAACGGAACTATTGTAAAAGGTTTTCCAGGCGAAACCATTCTGACCCTTGCAAACCGGCACGGGGTTGAAATCCCGACCCTGTGCAACGACGACCGGCTGGAACCCTTTACCTCCTGCTATGTTTGTGTGGTGGAGGTGGAGGGCATGCGGGGACATCAACCTTCCTGCTCGACCAAACTGACCGAAGGGATGAAGATCATCACCGACAATGAAGGTATCCGGAAATCACGGAAAATGGCGCTGGAGCTGATGCTTAGCAACCATTATGCCGATTGCACCGGTCCGTGTAAACAAACATGCCCGGCCGGAGTGGATGTGCAGGGTTACATCTCACTGGTCGATAAAGGGCAGTACAGCGAAGCCGTGGCACTCATAAAGGAGACAAACCCGTTGCCTGCCATCTGTGGACGGGTTTGCGTGCGCCCCTGCGAAGCCGAATGCCGCCGCAACCTTCTTGATGAAGGGGCCCCGGTTGGAATCGATTACCTCAAGCGGTTCGCCTCCGATTACGACCTTGCATCACCTGATAAGTATGTGCCCGCAGTTAAGCCCTCCACGGGTAAAAAAGTTGCTGTGATCGGGGCCGGGCCAGGCGGATTGTCGGTCGGCCATTTCATGCAGATCGAAGGACACCAGGTGGATATCTTTGAAGCCGCCCCGAAATCGGGAGGATGGCTGAGGTATGGGATTCCCGAGTACCGCCTGCCCAATGACATCCTTGACCAGGAGGTGAAAAATATTACCGATCTGGGGGTTAACATCTTCTATAATAAAAGGCTTGGCCAAAACATCAGCTACCGGGAACTTAACTCAGGTTATGATGCAACGGTTCTTACCATCGGTTCGCAAAAAGGGACCGGCGTGGGCTGTGAAGGTGATGATGCCGGAAATGTTTTTTCAGGGATTGATTTTTTGAAAAACATGGAGGTAACCGGCCAGCGATACGACTTCCGCGGAAAGACCATCGCAGTAGTGGGTGGCGGCAATACTGCCATGGACTGCTGCCGCACCTCGATCCGGTGCAAGGCCGACAAGGTATATGTGATCTACCGCCGCACCGAAAAAGAGATGCCCGCCAACCCCATCGAAATTCATGAATCGAAACTCGAAGGGGTCGAGTACCTCTTCCTGACCCTTCCCAAAAAGATCAGCAAAAACGCCGCCGGCGACGTGGAATCGGTCACCTGCATCAAAATGGAACTTGGTGAACCGGATGCTTCCGGACGCCGCCGTCCTGTCCCGGTGGAAGGATCCGATTTCAACCTGAAAATTGATTATATTCTCGCCGCGATCGGTCAGAAAACCGATGTCGATTTCATCGAAGATATCAATGCCAATGCGGCAGGCGGTGAACTGAAGGTGAACAAATGGGGCGACATCGATGCCGATAAAGCCACCCTGCAAACCGGTATTCCTTCGATGTTTGCCGCCGGGGACGGGGTGACAGGCCCTGCTACGATCATCGAAGCCATTGCCCAGGCAAGAGTTGCAGCTACCAGCGCACACCAGTTCCTGATGGGTTTGCCACTGCAACCTGCCAAAAAACCTTTTGCGAGCAAGCGCGATAATTTTAAAAAGCAACAGAAAGAAGAGTATCTCGGAAGGTTCGAAAACCAGATTCGCGAGGAGATGCCGACGCTGCCCGCCGATGCCCGTTTTAACTTCAATGAAGTGGAGCTGGGATATGCCGGGGCCGAAGTGGCGCACCACGAGGCCCAGCGCTGCCTGGAATGCGGCTGTGTCGCTTTCTTTGATTGCGACCTGCAGAAATATTCGAGCGAGTACAATGCACAGCAGAAGTCCTTTGAGGGTGAATTCAGGGAATACCAGGTCGATTTCCGTCATCCTTATATCGAGATCGACAATAATAAATGCATTTTGTGCGCCCGTTGCGTGCGCATCTGCCGCGAGGTGGTCGGAGCCGGCGCGCTGGGTCTGATCAACCGCGGATTCCACACCTACGTGGCCCCCAGCATGGGAGAAGCCTTGCAGGATACCCCCTGCGAATCGTGCGGAATGTGCATCTCCACATGCCCTACCGGCGCCATAACCGAAAATGTGTTGTTCAAGCCGGGACCTGTGAAGTCTGATAGCGTGAATACCATCTGCAACTATTGTTCGGTGGGATGTTCCATCGGGCTGCACCATAAAAACGGCTTTGTCCTGGGTGTGACAGGGGAAAAGGGGCTT